>CALLAV010000270.1 GCA_938001995.1 uncultured Amylibacter sp.
AACGGGTGATCACACAATGACCGTGAAAGCGGGCGACGAGATTGTGAAGATCAAACAGGACAAGAAAGACACCATTGAAGGCGATTTCATCACCGAGATTACCCACGACAAAAAATCCACGATCAAGCAAGGCGATGTGCACCACACAGTTTCGATGGGGGATGAGATTAACAAGGTGAACTTGGGGAACTATTCCCTAAAAGCGGGTGCGGGTAAGATCGACATCGAAGCGATGCAGAAAATCACGCTGAAAGTGGGCGCGTCTAAAATCGTTATGTCGCCTACCAAAATCGAGATTGATTCACCGCAGATCAAAATCAAAGGCATAATGACAACGATTAAAGGCTCGGCCATTCTGAAGATGAGCGGTTTGATGACTTCGGTCACAGCAAACCTTACTCTGAAGCTTAAAGGCATGATGACCAAGATTAACTAGGAGACGAACACATGGATGATCGTTTTGCGGACCTCAGAAAAGTCCCAAAGCAGCCCGCCAAACGCTTGTTGGCGATGGCAAACGCAGAGCTGGAAACTCCTTTGAGTGCTCCTGCGAATGCGTCTGTGAGCACGGTCATGGAAGAATTGGACAAGGCGGATGCGTTCATTGATATGTTGCGCATGATGTCGGTTGCCTTGCCACCGCGCGAAGGCATTTGGTGGGCGTGTATGGCTGCGCGTGATGTTGTCGGGCCTGATGTTGAAAAACTGCCGCTTGCGCTGGAACGGGCCGAGGCATGGGTTCGCAAACCCAATGACGAGACGCGCAATGCGGCCCATGATGTGTTGGATATTGTTGCGCCAGATGACGATACCGAAGACTGCGCCGCCGCTGTGGCGTTTTACGATGGTAAGTTGGGGACGGGTGATCTGTCGCAATATGATGCCCCCCCCGGTGCCTGTGCGAATTCGGTCTTTTCAATGAACCTTGTGGCGTTGGAAGCGATGGGTGATGATATGCTAGCGTCCGCCAATATGTTGGTGGACCGGGCCGTTGATATTGCACGTGGTGGCAGCGGTAAGATCACGCCAACCCCTAAGACAGAGGAGCCCGCATAATGCCCCCAAGCCCCTGCGCCCGTATCACGGATATGCACACCTGCCCGATGGTAACACCTGGGCCTGTGCCCGTACCCCATGTTGGTGGCCCAGTGATGCCGCCCTGTGTGCCGACCGTTTTGGTTGGTAAATTGTTTGCAGCACCGATCGGCAATATGGCCACTTGTGTGGGGCCACCTGACGTTTTGGCCAAAGGCTCTGCCACGGTTCATGTGGGCGGGCGGCCCGTGGTACGCATCCTTGTTGATACGACGGCGCACGGTGGAATGGTTGCTGGACCCGGTTGTCCGACGGTGATTGTAGGTGGATAAATACGAATGACAATTACGCTACATTTTCAATCGACTGGAACGGTTCCCGGCGACGGGCAGCCGCATAAGATGCTGGGCAATTCCATAAGCGTTGGGCGGTCTGATGCGAATGATCTGGTGCTGCCTGATCCTGATAAGGTTGTGTCGGGGCGGCATTGTTCGATTGAGAACCAAGGCGGCAACGTTATCGTGATTGATCTGTCCACAAACGGGACGTTTCTGAATTACGGCAAGTTGGCGCTAGGCAATACGCCCACCCCATTGAACGATGGGGATATCCTGTCGATTGGCACATATGAACTTTTGGTGGACATAAAAACCGCGCAAACCGCCGATCCTTTGTCGGATATTGCCGCCCCTGTTGAAACCGCCCCCATTTCACATGGTAATGCGGCGGCGGGATCTGGGGTGATGGATATATTGGACGGCAGTGGCAGCGGTGAAGCAGACTTCCTTGACGATTTGCTGGGTAGTGAGGGCGTGACAGGCCCATCATCGGTGCAGCGCGAGGTTTTGGGCGACGATGGATTGATGCCTCCGTTGGGTATGGATGACAGCGATCTGATGGCCCCGTTAGAGGATCCGAATGAGGGTGTAGGCGCGAGCTTCTCATCCCATAGTTCCGCGTTAGAGGACAGTTTCACAACGCCAAGCCCACAAACCAGCTCCATCCCAGACGATTGGGATATTGGACTGGATTTACCTGCCGAAGAACCAGAACCCGTGGCCGCTCCTGCTGGGGCTGGCGCGCCTGCGTTTATTCCTGACGATTTGGACGATCTGGGCGGGGATGTTGTTGCATCTGAAGACCCGTTTATAGAGCCAGACGAAGTTGTCGAGGAGCCGCCAAAAGAGGTGCCAACCGAGACCGTTCAAAAGGTCAAAGCAGAGCCAGAGGCGGGATCGCGAGTTTCCCAGCAAGCGTCACGCGCATTTTTAGAGGCAGCGGGCGTTTCGAATGTCGATGTGTCCAACGACGATTTGATCGAAACGATGGCGCGGCTCGGCAATACGTTTCGGATCATGACCGAAGGCATGCGCGAAATTCTGATGACGCGCACCAACATTAAATCAGAGTTTCGGATCAATCAGACGGTGATTTCAAGCGGCAATAACAACCCTCTTAAATTCTCGGTCAGTCCGCAGATGGCAATGGAAACCATGGTGAAGCCTGCGCAGACGGGGTTTCTGGAATCGGATGCCGCGGCCGAACAGGCGCTTGATGATATCAAGGCGCATGAGGTGGCTGTGATGACGGGTATGGAGGCAGCAATCAAAGGCGTTTTGGCGCAATTGTCGCCAGAGGAGTTGGAAAAGACCATTGTCGAAAGCGGTAGAATCACATCGTTTTTGAAGAACAAAAAGGCGCAGTACTGGGACGTCTTTGAAAAGCAATACAGCAAGATCGCGGATCAGGCAGAGACGGATTTTCATGACGTTTTCGCCAAGGAATTTGCAAAGGCCTATCAAGACCAGCTTGAAAGGTTGAAGAAATGAATATCGTAGAAGTGGAATCGGGTTATGTCGTGGGATAGCAAAGTATTATGGAGTGAAGGGCTGTTCTTGCAGCCGCATCATTTCCAGCAGGCGGACCGATATACCGAAGCGTTGATCGGTGGCTTGGCTAAACGGGTTGCGCCTTATGCCTGGGGTGTGACCGACCTTGAAATTGACGACGAGGTCTTAAAAATTGGCCAGTTTGCAGTGAAGTCCTGTTCAGGCCTGACCCAAGACGGCACAGTGTTTCGCGTACCCGGTGCAGAGGATCACCCGCCCGCGCTGGACGTGCCAGCGGATCTGAAAGACTGCATTGTGTATCTGTCCGTTCCACAGCGTCGCCAAGGGGCCGCCGAGGTGGATATGACAGGTGCAGAATTGTCTGCGGCGCGCCTTCGTCCTGCAGAGTTGGAAGTCACTGACACGGCTGGGTCTGGCAAGAAAGCAACAATGCTGACAGTGGGCAAACTGCGCCTTCAATTCGCGTTAGAGGTGGATGATCTGGCGGATCGTTTGGTGATCCCGATTGCGAAAATTATCGAGGTACGCCCTGATCAGGAAGTCATCATCGACAAGTCGTTTGTGCCGTCCGTGATGGATGTGAATGCAGCAATTCCGCTAAACGGATTCCTGACCGAGTTGGACGGGTTGCTGGGGCATCGCATGACCGCGCTGTCTGGGCGTTTGACGCAGACTGGATCGGCCAAAGGGGCGGCGGAAATTCAGGATTTCTTACTGCTGATGGCGATCAATCGTGCGCTGCCTGTAATCCGTCATTTGGTTACGGTGGAAAATGTTCACCCTGTGACGTTTTACGAAAAATGCGTGGCATTGGCAGGGGAGTTGGCGACGTTTATGGCGCCTGAAAAACACCCGCCGCAATTCCCGCCCTATCAGCATCACGACCTGACAAATACGTTTGCCCCCGTGATCCGATTGTTACGGCAGTATTTGTCGTCTGTATTGGAGCAGACCGCGGTGTCTATTCCGCTCGATCCGCGCAAATACGGAATTTCGGTGGGCGTTATTGCAGATCGCAAGTTGATCAATACGGCGGGCTTTGTGCTGGCGGTCAGTGCGGATGTGCCAGCGGAAAACCTGCGGCGGCATTTTTCAGGACAGGCCAAGATCGGCCCTGTCGAGGAAATCCGCCAGTTGGTGAACTCTGCCCTGCCTGGCATCACGATCCGACCGTTGCCCGTGGCACCGCGCCAAATTCCGTATAACGCGGGTGTGGTGTATTTCGAGGTCGATGGCGACAGCCCTTATTGGGGCAAGATGAGCACATCAGGCGGGATCGCCGTGCATGTGTCAGGTGAATATCCAGGATTAACGATGGAGCTGTGGGCGATCCGACAAGGGTAATCGCATACGGCTGGGAGACGTAGGAACATGATGTCAGACGACGATCCATTTGCAGAACCAGATGACACCGAACGCACGGTGATCCGACCCAATCCGGGTGGTCGTCGTCCTGCGGCAACGCCAGCACCTGCCGCTCCTGCGGCACAGCCTGCGACCAGTCATGATGATCCTGCGGGATTTGGTGCGGCGCAAGCGGCCGCACCTTCGGCGGCTCCTGCCACAACGGCCCAACCGAAGGTTTCTGACAAATCCATTGCCAGTGGTATGACAGGGATGAACCCGTTGAACGCATCAGCGGCGACACTGTTTTCGCTGGTCAGCCGTATTCGCAACCGCGCACAGCATCCCGATCCCGATGCCATGCGACGGTCCGTGGTTGCCGAAGTGCGCGGTTTTGAAAATCGCGCGCTGCAGGCGGGCATTGATGCGCAACAGGTGAAGGTCGCGCGCTATGCGATTTGTGCGACGCTGGATGATGTTGTGTTGAACACGCCTTGGGGTGGATCGTCGTCGTGGGCGCAGCAATCCATGGTGGGCACGTTCCACCGTGAAACGGTTGGTGGTGATCGGTTTTACGATCTGTTGGCGCGGCTGGAAAAAGACGCGGCGAACAACATCAATCTGTTGGAATTTCTGTACATGTGTCTGTCCCTCGGGTTTGAGGGGCGCTTGCGGGTGGAAAAGGACGGCTCGGATAAACACGCGAACATCCGCATGGGATTGGCGCGGATCATCCGCACACAACGCGGTGAGATGGAACAGGAATTGTCGCCTCATTGGGTGGGACTGGACAAGCCGCACCGCGTGCTAAGTGCGTGGAAACCTGTGTGGATTTCGGTTGGCACGGTGGCGGCTTTGCTGACCTCTGGTTTTGTGGGGCTGTCTTATGCGTTGTCGAACAACACTGAGAATTTGATCGGGCAGCTTTCCGTTTTAGACCCCGGTGGCATTGCCACGTTGGAACGGCGCGCGCCGCCTGTGATTGCTATTCCATCGCCCGAAGATGATGCACAGTTTCAGCGCGTTTCCGCGTTTCTGAAGCCAGAGATCGACGAAGGAATTGTAGAGGTGCTGCAAGATGCGTCCACGATCACAGTTCGTATCAAGGGCAAAGGGATGTTTAAGTCTGCATCGGATTCGCTGACCGCTAATTTCAAAAAACCACTGACGCGGGTTGCATCAGCGTTAAAGGACATCAAGGGGCCGATCATCATTGCCGGTCACTCAGACAGCTCACCCATTCGCACGGCACGGTTCAAGACGAATATGCAATTGTCGCTCGCCCGTGCCGAAGCAGTTTTGAAATACATTCGCAAAGATGTGGAAAATCCCAAACGCCTTCGGGCCGAAGGACGGTCTGACAAAGAGCCGATTGCCACGAACAAAACCGCTGAAGGGCGGGCTACAAACCGCCGCATCGAAATTGTGCTGGTGCGCGAGGAATTATTGTAATGCGTAAAATTCTGTCTG
>CALLAV010000271.1 GCA_938001995.1 uncultured Amylibacter sp.
ATCGCATTCACGGCCTCAAAAGCCCGCCACGTGTTGTCCGCCACAACCGCAAACCCGTCTGTCACAGGCAACACCGCCTTCACGCCACGCATCTTTTCAGCTTCAGACGCATCGTACCCATTAATCGGCGCCAACTGACGCGGATTAAACCGCACGGCCGCGTGGACCATGCCCTCCATATCCAGATCAATGCCATAGTTTTGCAGACCCGTGGACTTCGCCACGATATCCTGTCGCTGCATTTCTTTGCCGATCAAACGCCATTCGGATTTGTCGCGTAAAACCACATCCGTCACAGGATCAAGCGTCGCCGCCTTGGCCGCCAACTCGGTATACTTCTTCTCCGTCCCATCAGGCAAAATCACCGCCCCGTTCGCCGTCTTCAACTGCGCAACAGGAACACCCGTTTCTTCAGACGCCGCTAGTTTCAAGGTTTCCCGCGCAACAGCCCCAGCCTCGCGCAGTTTCACAAAACTATCGGCCACAGAAGTGGAACCACCGGTCCCTTGAATACCCATCATCTTGACCAAAATACCCATGGCTGTTCGCGCCGCATCCGCAGCACCACTTTGGTCACGCGACATAAACGGCGCGCCTTCTTCGCCAAAGGCGGTGTTGTAATACGCGGGGCTTGGTCGTCCGAAATCGGTCTCATACTGACCTGGCTCAATATCCAATTCTTCGGCAATCAGCACGGCCTGCATATGCACAGCCCCCTGCCCGATGTCCGCGTGCGGCACGATCAAAGTGACCTTTTCCGCGTCAATCTTCACCCACGGGTTAAACGCCGCTTCACCCTCGCCAACCTCTGCCAACAACGGATTGTCATAAGGCTTGCGCACCGCATAAACGCCAAAAGCAACACCCCCTACAACTGCAGCAGACCCGATCAGAAACGCACGACGACCAAATGTTTTTAACTTACCCATGATTACGCCTCGTTCAGTTTTTTGGCTGCGGATTTAACGGCTGCGCGAATGCGCGGATACGTTCCACACCGACACAGGTTCGCGGACATGGCTGCATCAATTTCCGCATCATTCGGCACGCTGTTCAAATCTAGAAAAGATGCCGCCTGCATGATCTGCCCGCTTTGGCAGTACCCACACTGCGCCACCTGATGTTCGACCCACGCTTCTTGCACCGCGTGCAATGCCTCGGGTGAACCCAAACCCTCAATCGTGGTCACGTCACCATCCACGTCGCCCACATTGATCGAACAGGACCGCACCGCCATCCCATCCACATGCACCGTACAGGCCCCACATTGGGCAATCCCACAGCCATATTTTGGCCCCGTGATCTTTAACTCATCGCGCAGCGCCCACAGCAAGGGCATCTCTGGCTCAACATCAAGCGTATGCTCGGTTCCGTTCACGGTTAGCTTCATCGCAAAATCCTCCTACAGCGGCGTGGCTACTGCCTAAGATACCGCAAGTCTCGCAAATGTTAACTTGCAGATCGCGCCAAAACACTAACAAATCGTGCCAAGTCGAATTTTCCATCTTCTCACCACAATCACAGCCCGTAGGTTAGTGTCATGCAACCCCGTCCAAAATATTACGTCGCTGGCGAAGTCCAACACATGGCAGCCGCCCTTGGCTTGTCCACGCCCAATATTTTGCGCCGCGCGAACTTGCCCATAGATTTCTTCGATCAAGAAGACCCTGGTCTGTCGCCCGAACAAATGTTCACCCTGTGGGAATCTGCCGAACGAGAATACCCCGGCAACGACCTGCCTATCATTCTTGGCAAAGTGCTTGCCAATGGTGATTCTGGCGCAATTATTTTAGCCTTCACGTGTTCGCACACTGTATCCGAAGGCTTTGATCGCATCGCACTTTTTAAACCTCTGGCTGGGCCGTTTAAACTCGAAACAAACCGCACACCAAAGGACTTCACTGTCAGCATAAGGTCTTCCATCCCGACTTTGCCATTGCCGCCATTGGTCGCTGCAATGGATATCGTGTTCTTTGTGGAACTCCTTCGCACAACAACAGGGGAAAACATCACACCCCTTCGCGCCACACTCCCCAAACGGGTCGAAGGCACAACTCTGATCGAAGACTTCATTGGCATCCCGATTGATCATGGTGACACCATCTCGGTTTCGTTTGAGCCAACAGTTGCAGACCTTCCGCTGATCACCGAAAACACCAAACTGCTGGCATTCTATGAGAAAGACCTGCAACGCAAACTCGACGCACAAGACAAAGACACGCCCACCACTGATCGTCTTCGGGGCGCACTGCAAAAAATGCTACCCAGCGGCAAACACACCGCTGACGATGCCTGCCGTCGCCTCGGCTTATCCAAACGCACACTGCAACGCCAACTCACATCCGAAGGCACAACCTATCAGGCCGTGCTCGATGCAACCCGCTCGGACCTCTCGCTTCATTACCTGCGCAAACACAACATGAACGTCGAAGAGGTCAGCTACCTGCTTGCCTACCGTGACCCAAATTCCTTCTACCGCGCCTTCCAAAGTTGGACAGGCATGACCCCTGCACAGGCCCGCGCCACCAACGCCTGACGAAACGTCACAGTTCCCAAACGCAGTACACAGCTATCTAGTGGCGTCATGACAAACCATGTATTCGACACCGCCATCGCCCTGACCCCAACCGCCGAAGGCATCTGGGCAGGCCAATCTAGCCCCGCCTATGCCAATATGGTTGGCGCATACGGCGGCATCGTCGCGGCAACGCTCCTCAACAGCATCCTTTCAGATACCCGCCACACAGGCACGCCCGTGTCCCAAACCGTCAACTTTTGCACGGGACTTGGCGCGGGTGAATTCGTCATCACAACCAAGCTGCAACGGGGCGGAAAATACGTCCAACACTGGAACACCGAACTTACCCAAGGCGACACAGTCATCGCCACCTCCAGCGTCGTCATGGGCGCACGCGGTGAAACCTTCGCCCATCAACCCACACCCATCCCAGACGTACCAGCTGCACTCGACCTAGCCCCGATGGGCGACCGCGTCCCGCTCGAATGGACCCGCCGCTATGATTATCGTTTTGTGAACGGCGGGTTCGACTCCTTCGGCAAAGAACGCGAAACTCTCGGCAACAGCCAAACCCGTGTCTGGCTTGCAGATGAACCACGCCGCCCACTCGATTACCTCTCGCTCGCAGCGCTCGCCGATTGCTTCTTTCTGCGTTTGATCCACATTCGCGGCAAAATGGAACCCATGGGCACAGTCACCCTCACCACCCATTTCATCGCCACCCCAGAAGATCTCGCCGCGCAAGGCAGCAATCACATCCTTGGCGTCGTCGATATGAACCGCGCGCAAAACCAATTCCATGATCAAACCATGCAACTGTTCAGCACAGACGGCAAAATCCTCGCCTCTGGCACACAACTCGTCTGGTATCGGCA
>CALLAV010000272.1 GCA_938001995.1 uncultured Amylibacter sp.
CAGACCGTCTATCGCATAAACATCTTTCCTGACGCCGCCATGACCATCGGTGTCACCAACTATATCGACCGCCCAGAGGACACGTTCCTCTATGGCACGTGTAAGCAACCAGAGAGTTGACCCCATGGAAATCCTAAACGCCTTCGTTCTATTGGCCAATTTCGTGTTGATCCCCGCGATCAGCTACGGCTCACAACTCGCGCTTGGCGCACTTGGGGTGACGCTTATCTACGGCATTTTGCGGTTTTCGAACTTTGCCCACGGCGACACCATGGCGTTTGGGGCCATGTTCACGATCCTATTTACATGGCTGTTCCAATCTTGGGGCATCAGCATTGCGCCTTTGCCAACAGCCCTGCTGGCATTGCCTTTTGGCATCATTTTCTGCATCGCACTTGTTCTTGGGACGGACCGCGTCGTGTATCGGTTCTATCGAAAACAAAAGGCCGCGCCCGTTATTTACTTGATCGCATCCATGGGTGTCATGTTCATCACCAACGGCTTGATCCGCTTTATCATCGGGCCAAACGATCAAAAGTTTGCAGACGGTGAACGGTTCATCATCAAGGCGCGTACGTTCAAACAAATGACAGGCCTGAGCGAAGGCATGTCGATCAAAGTCAGCCAGGGCATCACCGTTTTTGTCACTGTGGTCGCCGTGATCATTCTGTTCTGGTTCCTGAACAAAACCCGCACAGGGAAATCCATGCGGGCCTATTCGGACAACGAGGATCTGGCCCTGCTGTCGGGCATTAACCCCGACAAAGTCGTCATGGTCGCTTGGATCATTTGCGCGATCCTCGCTACGCTTGCTGGTGCGCTTTATGGGCTTGATAAATCGTTCAAACCTTTCACGTATCTCCAACTTCTGCTGCCAATCTTTGCCGCCGCTATTGTGGGTGGCCTTGGATCCCCCGTGGGTGCAATCGCGGGCGGGTTTGTTATCGCGTTTTCCGAAATTATGGTGACTTACGCCTATAAAAAATTCCTGAAATATCTGGTTCCAGAAAGCTGGGAGCCGGATACGCTCGTCCAACTGCTGTCTACAGATTATAAATTCGCGGTCAGCTTCTTGATCTTGCTTCTTGTGCTGTTGTTCCGACCCACAGGTATTTTTGCGGGGAAATCGGTATGATCTACGCTCTTGGACTTATTGCTTTTGCCCTTCTGGTGCGCGCACTTACGCCGCGTCTGATCGGGATGCAGCCTTTAGGCGACGCCGCACGTAACGTATCGTTCTTCGCGGTGATGGCCCTGCTGATCATTATCGTAGGCCAATTACAAAGCTGGAACGTGGCGCTTGCGCTTTTGAACCTCTGTTTGATCTCCTCCATTATGGCGCTTGGGGTGAACATTCAGTGGGGTTATGCGGGGCTGCTGAACGTGGGTGTCATGGGCTTTGCGGCCCTTGGTGGTGTGGCGGCTGTGGTCATCTCGGTTGATCCTGTCACCGATGCTTGGGCTGCGGGTGCGCTTGGGGTGTTTGTGGCCTTTATTATCGCGGTTGTGACCGTTATGGCTGCGATCCTCACCTATCGCAAAATGCCAAAGTCCCACGCACGCACGCTTGCGGTTGCGGCCATTGTCATCGTCGGCATATTGCTTGCGCGCTCCTTTTATGGGCCTGCGACCGCCGCGATTGAAAAGGTTGATCCAGCTGCCGCTGGCTTCCTCGGTGGGCTGGGACTACCGATCATTTTGTCATGGCCTGTGGGTGGTCTGTTCGCAGGTTTGGCCGCATGGGTGATCGGCAAAATCGCCCTTGGCTTACGCTCTGACTACCTTGCTATTGCGACCCTTGGCATTGCCGAAATCATCGTCGCGATCATCAAACACGAAGACTGGATGACACGCGGTGTAAAGAACGTTTCTGGCCTATCGCGACCTGTTCCCTATGAAATCGACCTGCAACAATCTGAACGCTTTCTGGCCTTTGCACAGAACTGGGGACTTGACCCTGCGACGTCGTCTTCGATCGTGGTGAAGCTGTGTTACGCAGGGCTGTTCACTGTGGTTCTGTTGATCATCTTGTGGCTGTCACAAAAGGCGCTGAACTCCCCTTGGGGGCGTATGATGCGGGCCATCCGCGACAACGAAGTCTCTGCCAACGCCATGGGCAAAGATATCGTTGCACGCCATCTGCAAGTGTTTGTGCTTGGCTCGATCGTTGTGGGCATTGCGGGGGCGATGTTGACCACGCTCGACGGGCAGTTAACACCGGGAACCTATCAACCGCTGCGCTTTACGTTCCTCATTTGGGTCATGGTGATCTTGGGTGGGTCTGGCAACAACTGGGGCGCGGTCCTTGGCGGTTTTGTCGTGTGGTTCTTCTGGATTCAAGCAGAACCGATTGGGCTGTGGCTGATGAACACGATCACCATGGGCATGGCCGAAAACAACGCCCTGCGCCTGCATCTGATCGAAAGCGTCGCACACATGCGATTGCTGACCATGGGCATCATTCTGCTGGTGGTTTTGCGGTTCTCGCCACGCGGTTTGATCCCCGAAAAGTAGCACAAATGTTCGCGACACAAGTTGTCGCGAACAGGATTGCGAAATACGACAAACGGGCGCAGCTTGGCACAAAGATAAGTTGTCAGGAATCACCTCATGCAAACCACCACCCGCGTCTGTGTCATAGGCGGCGGCGTTGTCGGCGCCTCCGTTCTCTACCACCTCACCAAACTCGGCTGGTCCGACGTGATGCTGGTGGAACGCTCTGAGTTGACGAGTGGATCCACGTGGCACGCAGCAGGCGGATTCCACACCTTAAACGGCGACACCAATATGGCGGCGCTTCAGGGCTATACTATTCGCCTTTATAAGGAACTCGAAGAACTCACCGGCATGTCGTGTGGATTGCACCACGTGGGCGGCGTCACATTGGCGGACACACAAGAGCGCATGGACATGATGCTCGCGGAGCGGGCAAAGCATCGCTACATGGGGCTGGAAACCGAAATCGTCACCCCAGAAGAGATCAAAAAGATTGCGCCCGTCACCAACATCGACGGCATCATTGGCGGCCTTTACGACCCACTCGATGGACACCTCGATCCGTCTGGCACCACTCACGCTTACGCGAAAGCTGCGCGGATGGGCGGCGCGACAATCGAAACACATTGCATGGTGAACGAGACCAATCAACGGCCTGACGGCACATGGGATGTGGTCACGAACAAGGGCACGATCCACGCCGAACACATCGTCAACGCAGGCGGCCTATGGGCGCGCGAAGTGGGCGCAAAGGCGGGCGTTTACATGCCGCTGCACCCGATGGAACACCAATACATCGTCACCGAAACCATCCCGATGATCGAAGAAATGATCGATTCAGGGATCGAACACCCCCACGTCATGGACCCCGCTGGCGAAAGCTATCTGCGCCAGGAAGCCCGCGGCTTGTGCATCGGATTTTATGAACAAACCTGTCGCCCTTGGGCCATTGACGGAACATCTTGGGACTTCGGTCACGAACTGCTGCCAGATGATTTCGACAAGATCGAAGACAGCATTGCCTTCGCCTACAAACGCTTCCCAGTGTTGGAAACCGCTGGCGTGAAGAACGTCATTCACGGCCCGTTTACCTTTGCCCCAGATGGCAACCCGCTGGTCGGCCCTATCCCTGGCATGCGTAATTATTGGTCCGCTTGCGGCGTTATGGCTGGCTTTTCCCAAGGGGGCGGCGTCGGCCTGATGCTGGCCCAATGGATGGTCGAGGGCGAGACCGAACGGGACGTTTACGCCATGGACGTGGCCCGCTTTGGCGATTGGATCACGCCCGGCTACACCCGCCCAAAGGTCATCGAAAACTATCAAAAGCGTTTCTCTGTTTCCTACCCGAACGAAGAACTCCCCGCATGTCGCCCGTTCCAAACAACACCGGCCTATACCATCTGGGACGAACCAAACGCTGTCTTTGGTGCGCAATACGGGATCGAGGCTGTGAACTACTTCGCACTCGACGGTGAACCCCGTTTTGAAACCCCATCCTTCCGCCGCTCTAACGCGTGGGACGCCACTGCCCAAGAGGTCAAAGCCGTACGCGA
>CALLAV010000273.1 GCA_938001995.1 uncultured Amylibacter sp.
TGCGACGAGGCCAAACAGCAGGCCGAGTGGTTCGACATTGAAGGCGATCGGAACGTTCGGGAAGACCTCGAACAAGACGATCTGCGGTGTTGTGGTGTTACCGACTTGCACGGCAATGCCGACGACGGCGGCGAAGGTTGCAAGGGCGGCGGCAAAGGTCACGGTGTCGCGCAGGTTCGCCTGTTTCGCGAAGATCAGGTTTGTGAACATCGCCAGCGTTGGCAGCACCATCGAGGCAAAGATGAGGGTTGAGAGTTCCATGCGCCCTGCCCCCTAGTGATCTGTCGCAGCGGCGGCTGCGGCGGTTGAGATTTCGGCCATGCCAGCGGAACCAGCCATCAAGCCTTCGGCGGCGGTAGCGGCAGCATCAAGGATGAAGCGTGTGTCGAGCCCAAAGTAGAGGCAAGCAATGGCTGCGACCCACATCGGGGCAACCATCAGCATCGGCGCTTCTTTGTGGATCGCGTCTGGGTGCGGTTCTTGAAGATATAGCGCCTCGACCACACGCCAGACATAGATCACAGCGAGCAGAGATGAGGCAACGATGATCAGCGCGAGCCACCAAAGGTCTTGTTCAAACGCGGCTTGGACCAGCACCCATTTCGAGATGAAGCCAGCGGTTCCAGGCACGCCGATCAGGGACAGCCCGCCAATAACAATGGCTGCGCCAGTGAGCGGCATAACACGGCCCATGCCTGCGATACGGTCATAAAACGTGGTGCCTGCACGCAGCATCAGCGCGCCAACGCCCATAAACAACACGGCTTTGGTGATGCCGTGGTTGAACAGGTGAACCATTGTGGCGGTCAGGCCAGTGGTCGAAAACATCGCAACGCCCAGCATCATATACCCGATTTGCGCAATCGAACTGTATGCGAGCATCCGTTTAAAGTTGGTTTGGAAGATCGCGATCAAACTGGCCGCGAACATGGCAAGCAGTGCGAGGGGGCCAATGATCCAGATCAAGATGTGCGTATCAAACACAAAATCGGGTTGGAATACGGTAAACATAAAACGGATGATCACGTAAATCGCAGCCTTCGTGGCCGTGGCTGCAAGAAATGTGGTCACAGCAGAAGGCGCGTAGTTGTACGCCGCGGGCAGCCAGAGGTGCAGCGGGTACATAGCGACCTTAAGGCCCATGCCAACGACGATAAAGGCAAACGCCGCTTGGACTGTGCGATTGTCGCCTTGCCCTTGCAGCCGATCCGCCATGTCAGCCATGTTAAGCGTCCCTGTCGTCATGTACAAAAAGCCGATGCCGATGACAAAGAAGGTCGCTCCGATGGTGCCCATAATCAGGTAGTCATAAGCCGCAGTCAGCGCGCGTTTATCGCGATGAGAGCCTTGGGACACCAACACATATGTGGACAGGGACGAGATTTCGAGGAAGACAAAGACGTTGAAGGCATCGCCTGTGATCACCACACCCATAAGGCCTGTAATGCACAGCATGAAGCAGGCGTAGAACAGCGTATGGTTGCGTTTCGGAATTTCATGCGCGACGGATTTCAGTGCGAAGGGCATGACCACTGTGGCGGTCGCGGCAATCAGGAACAGCACAAAGGCGTTGGCTGCATCGACGCGGTATTCGATGCCCACAGGGGGCGCCCAACCGCCAAGGTGATAACTGATATAGCTGCCGTCCGAGACAGATACTAACAGTGTGGTGGCGATAATCAGGGACAGCAAGGACGAGATGAAGGCCATTGGCCAAGCCAATGATCTGGAACCAAAAAACACGATCAAAGGCGCCGTGCAAAATGGAATTAGGATTTGCAGGATCGGTAGATGATCGGTCAGCGTCAGGGCTGTGTGGTGGACTTCGGTTGCGGTGGCCATTAGGCGCGGCCTCCCATTGCGGAGCCGTGTTCTTCGTTTTCGGCGTGGGCCATGGCCGCTTCGATTTCCAAGATATCGTCTTCTTCGATGCTGTTATATTCTTCGCGGATGCGCACAATCAACGCGAGACCAAGGGACGTTGTGGCGATGCCAACAACAATAGCGGTCAGGATCAGCACGTGTGGCAGCGGGTTCGAATAGACAATGTCTGGATCCACTTTGATCTTGCCTTGGCTGTCGGTGGGAAAGATCGGCGCTGTGCCGCCCGTAACCTTACCAATAGAGATATAAAGCATGAACACGGCCACCTGAAATATGTTCAGGCCAACGATCTTTTTCACATAGTTGCCGCGCGACACGACGATATAGAAGCCCGTCATCATCAGGATGATGAAAAGCCAGTAATTGACGTGTCCGAGGAAAAATTCGAGTGTCATGTCCCTGCCCTACCAATCATCATCGCCAAGGCGCGGCGGGCGACCTGCGAAGGCGTAGTAAATGGCGATCATGACGCCTGTGACAGTGATGCCGACACCAGCTTCGATCCAGATGATGCCCGTGTGTTGGCCGTGGGACATATGATGCGGATCAAGCGAGCCATAGTGTAAAAATTCGTACCCCAGCAGCATGTTCAAAACGCCAACGCCTGCATAAAGCAGCACGCCGAGGGCGACGAGTTTATGCACGATCCAAGGTGGAAAGACCCCTTGCACCTTTTCCAGACCAAAGACGAGGCCATAAAGGATGAAAGCCACAGCCATAATTACGCCCGCTTGGAACCCGCCACCCGGTGAGAAATCGCCGTGGAATTGGACGTAAAACGCGAACAAGATGATCATGCCGACCAGCAATTTTGTGATGACCCGAAGGATGAGGTGGTGTTGCATTAGGCTTCGTCCTCCTCTTCTTCTTCGCGGCGGCGGCGCAGGCCTGACAGGATCAAAAGAACGCCGATACCTGCGGTAAAGACCACTGCCACTTCGCCCAGTGTGTCAAAGCCACGGTAGCTGGCAAGAATACTGGTCACCACGTTTGGAACGTCGATTTCCTCAATACTATCAGTAAGGTAATGAGGTGCGAGATGGACCTGCGCGGGTGCATTCGGGTCCCCAAAGTTCGGCATATCAAGCGTGCCATAAAACAGCACCGCCCCGGTCAGCACGACCAGAACCAACGGCATGGTGCTAGAGCGCGTGGGTGCCTTGGTGCTGCGCGTAGTCAGGGCGATGGTTCCCAGCATGAGCACTGTGGAAATGCCAGCGCCAACGGCGGCTTCGGTAAAGGCCACATCAACCGCGTCGAGCGTCACGAACAGCATCGCAGTTAACAAAGAAAACACGCCAGAGAGCATAACAACCGCAAAGAGGCGTGTTGTGCGCACAATGGCAAATGCTGTGGTGACCAGCATCGCGAACAGGATAACGTTGATAATGGTTTCTATCATTCGTCGTGCACCGATGGATCTGCATCCGCGTAGGGTGCGTTTTCTTCAGGCTCTAGCCCTTCGCCCGATGTGGGCCGCCAGCCCGTGACCAGTGCCGCATTTGCGACGGCGTGGGTGGCCGTTGGGCCTGTGATGAACAGGAATATTCCGATGGCGATTAGCTTCACGGTAATCAATGTGAGGCCCGATTGCAGGCACATGCCCGCGATCAGCAGGATCATACCGCCGCTGTCGCCGACAGATGCAGCGTGCAGGCGCGCCCAGAAATCCGGGAAACGCAGGATGCCCACAGCAGAGACCACCGTAAAGAAGGATCCCCCAAGGATGCAGGCCCAAGATAGTATTTCGATCAGCAGCGTCATTTCTTAACCCGCTCAATCTGTGGAACGTCGCCCAAAGCGCGGTAGCGAAAGAATTTTAGGACCGCAATCGTGCCCACAAAGTTGATCAGCGCATAGAGCAGCGCAATATCAAGAAAATCAGGGCGACCCGTCAGGAAGCCCAGAACAGCTATGAATAAAACCGTGAATGTGCCGAAAATATTAGCGGCCAAAACGCGGTCATAAACGATGGGGCCTGCGTAAAGACGCACCAAAACGAGGATCATCGAGACGAACAAAGCGATTGCAGCGACCAAAAACATCAGCGGCGCCCCGTCTCTGTGGCGGTAACCCGCGCATCCATGTCAGCAAGCGCAGCATGATCCGCATCAGAAAAATCAGCGGCGTGAACCCAAAAGGCATCGCGGTCAATCTCAACCGAGACCGTGCCAGGGGTCAGCGTAATGGAATTCGCATAAATCGCCGCACCAAGTTCGGAACGCTGGGTATTGGGAACCCGAAAGAAATGTTGATGCAACCGCATGTCGGGTGATAGGATCAGCTTGGTCACAGCGATATTGGAAACAGCGATTTCTTTGAGAAGCCAAAACAGATAGGTTATGAATTTCAATGGCTTAAGCGGTATTGATAGGCGATGTCCATCTATCGCATCCATGCGACGCACCACCAGAACAGCCACGATGGATGACGCAAGGCCCAGCCAAACGATCAGCGGTTTATAGATGCCTGACAGCAGCAGCCAAAGCGCAAAAAGGGTCAATATTGACAAGATCGTGCGCAACGTTTCCCCCGAAGTTTGCGGCCGTGTGAGGACCATCTATAGCAATCCGAATTGCAGAGGAAAACAGCAATTCGTGCATTGCTAGTCGAGTTTTTTCCCTCCCCGTACACCGACAAACGCGCCTTAGATGCCTTTTTCGCAACGCAGGGGTCGATTTAATGAAAAGATTAACCATATTTTATTGCAATTGCGCCCAACTAAAGCGCATATTGGCGGCCAAGAGGCACGCGAGCATGTAAGTGCCAGCAGAAGCGCAAAAAGCGCCGCACAATGAGGATATCAGAGGCATCCCCGATGATTGAGTTTAGAAACGTGAGTAAGTCCTTTTGGACAGGGACACAGCGCAAGGTCATTCTTGATCAGGCGTCGTTTCGCATCAATGTGGGCGGCTCTGTTGGGATTCTTGCGCCAAACGGCACGGGCAAGACCACGCTGATCAATATGATGTCGGGCTTGGAAAAGCCTGATGAGGGTGAAGTGATCCGCACCGCGCGCATTTCCTTTCCGCTGGGATACATGGGCGGCGTGCTGCCCAGACTGAACGCGGTTGAAAATTCACGCTATATCGCACGTCTTTACGGCCTGGATCCGGATTATGTAGAAAGTTTCTGTCGCTATATTTGTGGCTTAGACGAGTATTTCGAAATGCCCATCGCCACCTATTCGCGCGGCATGAAGGCGCGATTTATGCTGGCTATGTTGCTGGCACTGGAATTTGACATCTATCTGATCGACGAAGGTATGCCCCAGTCCACCGATGCGGAGTTCAATCGCAAGGCGGGATCTGTCCTGCGCGAGCGGTTGAAGCATTCAACAGTGGTGATCGTATCCCACCAAACTGACATTCTGGAAAAGTTTTGCCGTTCCGCCGCTGTGCTGCGCAACGGACGCTTGACCATGTACGATACTCTAGAAGAAGCGAAGCAGGTTTATAATTATGCCCAATAGCAACAAGACCCTTCGAATTTTACGCGGCGGTGGACCAGAGGCCGTTGATGCCCCACAGCCAAAACCTGTGAACGAACAGGCGCAGACGGCGGCCCCGCAACGAGCAGCACGTTCGCAAAGACCCGAAGGTGTTGAACAGCCCGAGGACGCACCACAAAAGCCACAACTGACCCCGCGCGAAGAAATCGAGCTGATCAAGCAGGAAAATCTGACAGGTCGCCAATTGCGTATTGCGCGACGTTTGGCACAGCGCCACAGCCTGACGCCGACTTCTGATCTGGATGCGGTGCGATTGCTGCGCCGTCAGGGCATTGATCCCTTTGCCAAACAAGACATTGGCGGCGTATTGGCCCCCGTCCCCGCCGAAGGTCAAGAACCAGACGCAGCTGTGGCCTTGCCTGCGACGGTGCGCAAAAATCCAGTATCCGATCACAAACCCCAAGTGATTGACGACGACAGCCGCGAACGCGAAGTGCGTAAAATCCAGCGCGGTTTGGTAAAGCGTCGCCGCAAACGGCTCGCTATTTTGATGGTGAAGCTGGCGTGCTACGTCATGCTGCCCAGCATCATCGCAGGGTATTATTTCTATAAGGTCGCAACGCCAATGTATGCGACCTACTCCGAATTTGTGATCCAAAGCGCCGAAGCACCAGGCGTGTCTGGCGCAGGCGGTCTGCTGTCTGGCTCGCCCTTTGAAGGGGTCACGGACAGCATCACAGTTCAGGGCTATCTTACGTCGCGCGATGCGATGCTGCGCCTTGATGATGGGCCGGGGTTCCGCAAGTTGTTCCAAGGGGATGACATTGACGTCCTGCAACGCTTGGACCCAGAAGCGACAAACGAAGAAGCCTATAAAATCTATAAAAAACGGGTGATTATCGGGTTTGATCCAACCGAAGGCGTGATCAAGATGGAAGTAATCACACCGTCCCCTGAATCATCCAAAGAAATCTCCGCGACGTTGATTGCCTTCGCCGAAGAACGTGTAGACCAACTGACCGAACGGTTGCGCAACGATCAGATGGCGGGTGCGGAAGACATTTATTTGGCCGCTGAAGCCGAAATGGAAAAAGCCTTTGATGAAGTGGCCCGCCTGCAAACGAAAAGCGAAACGCTAAGCGCAGAGGGCGAAAATGCGATTATTTCGTCCCAAATCAGTGCACTGGAAACCCAAATCACCGAAAAAGAGCTGGAACTGAGCCGCCTGCTGAACAACGCACGACCAAACCGTACCAAGGTGAGCGTTCTGGAAAGCGATATTGAGCTGCTGAAAGGGAAGATACAGGAACAGCGCGCGAAAATTTCGCAAACGACCAGCACTGGTGAATCAATTATCGAAATCAACGCAGAACTTAGCAAAGCCGAAGGCAAAAAGCTGGTGCGTCAGCAACTGCTCGCCACGGCATTGCAAAACCTAGAAAGCGCACGTGTCGATGCGGCGCGCCAAACGCGCTACATTTCGATGGGTGTAAGCCCTGTCACCCCAGATAAAGCGACCTATCCGCGATCTTTTGAGAACACGCTCCTTGCAATTGTGGTTTTCGCGGGCATCTACCTTATGCTGTCACTGACAGTGAGCATCCTTCGTGAACAGGTAACGACCTAACATGCAAAAGTTTGATATTGGAAACGTCACGGTTGGCAATGACCAGCCGCTGATGGTGATTGCGGGGCCTTGTGCGCTCGAAAGCAGTGAACATGCGCTGATGATTGCGCGTGAAATGCAATCCATCTGTGCCGACGTCGGCGCGGGGTTTGTGTTCAAAGGTTCTTTTGACAAAGCCAACCGTACATCCCTGACGGGCAAACGTGGCCTTGGAATCGAAGGCGGCTTGCAAGTGATGTCGGATGTGAAAGAGGCACTTGGCTGTCCTGTGATCACCGATGTTCATTCCCCTGAACAATGCGCGCGCGTGGCCGAAGTGGTCGATGTGCTGCAAATCCCTGCGTTTTTGTGCCGCCAGACTGATCTGCTGTTGGCAGCCGGTGAAACGGGTGCGGCCGTAAACGTGAAAAAGGGCCAGTTTCTGAGCCCTTGGGAAATGCCAAATGTATTGGAAAAAGTTGCCTCTACTGGGAACACGCGGGTTATGGCCTGCGAGCGGGGCACCTCATTTGGCTATAACACATTGATCGCGGATATGCGTGGTCTGCCGCAGATGGCGGCCACGGGGCATCCCGTTGTGATGGATGCGACCCATTCTGTGCAACAACCAGGCGGCAAAGGCGGATCCAGCGGTGGACAACGTGAATTTGCGCCCCTGATGGCGCGATGTGCGGTTAGCACGGGGATTGCGGGTGTGTTCATGGAAACCCATGAAGAGCCTGATCGCGCGCCGTCTGATGGGCCAAACATGGTCCCGCTGGACAAAATGCGCGGTGTGATGGAAAGCCTGATGGCCTTTGATCGGTTGGCCAAGGCCGACCCATTTAGATTGTAATTTCGGAGTAAAAAAATGAGTAAACCAGCCGCGACTGTGACCCAAAACACGTGGGAATTTTTACGTGACGCAATGATCACACCAACGGGCTTTCGTGAATATGATGCACGCTGGAAGTTTCCCGACGATATCAACCTTCCAGGGATCACGGCGCTTGGCATGGGGCTTGGCACGCAGATGCATGAGGCTGGGATCGAACCTGTCATTGCCGTCGGGAACGATTACCGCGAATATTCGCTGACCGTGAAAAACGCGTTGATGCTGGGCCTGATGCAGGCTGGGATCAAAGTGCGCGATATCGGCCCTGCCCTTTCGCCTATGGCCTATTTTTCACAGTTCCATCTGGACGCGCCTGCGGTGGCGATGGTCACAGCCAGTCACAATCCGAACGGTTGGACAGGTGTGAAGATGGGCTTTCAACGTCCGCTAACCCACGGCCCTGATGAAATGGGTCGTCTGCGCGATATCGTGCTCGGCGGCGAACAGGTTGCCCGTGATGGTGGCAGTTACGAATTTGTGCATGGCGTGCGCGAAGCCTATATCGACGATCTGTGCGGGGATTTCAAAATGACCCGCAAGCTGCGCGTGGTATGCGCAACAGGCAACGGCACGGCCAGCGCCTTTGCGCCCGAAATTCTGGAACGTATTGGGGTTGAAGTTGTGCCAAGCCACAACGAACTCGATTACAACTTCCCCCATTACAACCCGAACCCCGAAGCCATGGAAATGCTGCACGATATGTCCGCGTCCGTAAAAGAGTCAGGTGCAGACCTTGCACTTGGGTTTGATGGTGATGGGGATCGCTGCGGTGTTGTGGACAATGAATGCGAAGAGATTTTTGCCGATAAGGTCGGCGTCATCATGGCGCGTGACTTTTCCAAACTGTATCCAAACTCCACCTTCGTGGCAGATGTGAAATCCACTGGGTTGTTTGCCAGCGATCCCGTTCTAAAGGCCAATGGCGCAAAGGCGGATTACTGGAAAACAGGCCACAGCCACATGAAACGCCGCGTGCATGAATTGGGTGCGCTGGCGGGGTTTGAAAAATCGGGTCACTATTTCTTGGCGGAACCTATTGGGCGTGGTTACGACTGTGGCATGCGCGTCGCAGTAGAGATGTGTAAACTGCTCGATCGCAATCCTGACATGTCCATGGCGGACCTGCGCAAGGCGCTGCCAGTGACCTACGCCACGCCAACCATGTCGCCTTATTGTTCCGACCTTGAAAAATACGATGTACTGGAGCGGTTGGTTGAGAAACTGGTAAAACTGGGCGAAGACGGTGGCAGCCTTGGCGGACGCAAAATAACAAATGTCGTGACCGTAAACGGCGCGCGCGTGATGCTGGACAATGGCGGCTGGGGGTTGGTGCGTGCCAGCTCGAACACGCCGAACCTTGTTGTGGTTTGCGAAAGCCCAGAGAGCGATGCGGAAATGCGCGCGATTTTTGCCGACGTAGACGCCGTAATCCGCACAGAGCCCTCTGTCGGCGACTACGACCAGACGATCTAAGCATAAACAACGAAAACGAAAAGGCGGCCAATGCGGCCGCCTTTTTTTTAGGTTTTGATCGCCACGACATAACGGCTCGGGGGGGATTGGGGAAAGTTACCTGACTCTACAATTTCAAATCCCGCAGCCTTTATTGCCGCTTCGTGATCTTCGATGGTTCGAAACGCAACAAAAGGGGCCTTCCCAAGAAATTGCATCAGTGGGATGAGCGTTTTTATCAAACGAAACTTCAAAGGGGCATTTTGCCCAAATCCGCATACTGATTTTGAAATGAACACACCACCAGGTTCCAAATGTTGGCTGATCTGGGCCAAACTTGTTGGAAGGTCTTCGATTAAGTGTAACAAATTATGCGCTAGAACCGCGTCAAATTTTTCGCCGTTAAGCCCAGTGTTCAAGACATCAACTTCTTGGAAGGTAAGGTTCTGAACGTTTTCGTCTCGGGCCTTGGCTCTTCCAACTTCGATCATTTGATCAGAAATGTCAGTGGCCGTCATTGAAGCCACATTCTGTGCGAGCAAAATCGCCGTTGAACCTGTCCCACAACCAACTTCGAGCACTGTGTCGGTAGGCTTCAAATAACTGCGTGTCCGAGCCAGCGTATATTCATAAGAATCCATATCTGCGATCGGCTGTTTGGCATATTTTGCAGCAATTTGATTCCAGAAAGTTTTTGCGTCTTTCATAGCGTTCTCCTTTGGGGTGCTTTTAACCCATGCAAAAACTGTTGGTAATTGCGAAAAATCGGAGGTCTGTTATACATATATGCATGAATTGGGCGAATATCTCTTTTGATTGGAACCATGCGCGCAGCTTTTTGGCCACCGTGGAAGAGGGATCCCTTTCGGGCGCGGCGCGGGTACTGGGACAAACGCAACCCACGCTTAGTCGACAAATTGCGGCCCTAGAAGCAGAGCTTGGGGTGACGTTGTTTGAGCGTGTTGGACGTAAGTTGGTCCCAACACCATCGGCAAAAGCTCTGGCAGAACATGTGCACATGATGCGTGATGCAGCAAATGCGCTGTCTTTGGCGGCATCCGGGCAATCCCAATCAATTTCAGGAACTGTTAACATTACGGCATCGGATGTTATGTCCGCCCTCATCCTTCCGCCAGTGCTGGTTCAATTACGGCAAATGGCGCCGCTGCTGAAGATCAATATCATCGCCGATAACGCGCTACGAGATTTGCAACGACGTGAAGCAGACATAGCCATTCGCCACGTCCGTCCAACGCAACCAGATCTAATTTCACGCTTTATATGTGACGAAACAGCGGGATTTTACGCAAGTACACGCTATTTGAACCGTGCGGGACGGCCCGCCAAAATCGAAGACTTGGCAGAACATGAGTGCATTCATTTTGGCGACGCGGACACAATGCTAGGTCACTTGGCACCGGGCGGTTTTCCCCTCACAGAAGAGAATTTCCGTATTGGATCGGAGAACGGTGTGGCCGCTTGGGAGATGGCGAAAGCAGGGCTTGGTATTATCATAATGGCGGATCATGTGGCGCTAACAGAGCCGACGATGGAAAGAGTTTTGCCCCATCTTGATCCGTTCACGTATCCACTGTGGCTTACGACCCATCGAGAGTTGCACACAAGCAAACGGTTTCGGTTGGTTTTTGATGTCTTGGCGGACTTTCTAAAATAGACTTACGGGTATCAGCACGCCCCTGAACCATGGCTTGGCCTTGCGCCATAGGCTGAGTTTAGTAGTGTGATCCTAATTTCAATTATCTGTGATCCTTCTATGCGCTTTATTTGTTTATCCCTATTCCTGTGTCTTTGGTCCGTTCCCATTATGGCCCAAACTGAAACTGAACAGCCCACCAGCACCATTTCCGTGGAAGACAGTGCCGAAGCGGATGCCGCCATTGCCGTGCGCATCCGCGAAATTCTCGAGGAGTTGGAGGATTACAAAGACGTCACCGTGACCGTCAGCAATGGGATTGTGCAACTGCGCGGGACCACTTTGAATGCGGCGTCCATTCCAGCATTGGAAGGGCTTGCAAGCCGTGTCGAAGGCGTCGTGGCCGTGGAAAACCAAGTACAGGAAAGCACGGATTTGGTCGAACGGCTTGACCCGCTCATGGATCGGTTCGTGGATCGCATGGCCCGTATGATCGCCTATTTGCCGCTATTGCTGGTCGCCCTCGCGGCGTTCTTTGTGGTCGCTGCATTCGGCTTTTTGATTACGCGGTTCAAACAGCCTTGGGATCGCATCGCACCCAACATGTTTATCGCGGATATCTATCGCCAGATCTTGCGCCTGGCTTTTGTGATTGCCGGGGTAGTGGTCGCATTGGACATTCTGAACGCAACCGCGCTTTTGTCTACCATTTTAGGGGCTGCGGGGATCATCGGTCTGGCCATTGGTTTTGCAGTGCGCGACACGGTGGAAAATTTCATCGCATCAATCATGTTGTCAATCCGCCAGCCGTTTCGCCCCAATGACAGCATCGAAATAAACGGAGATGAGGGCATGGTCATCCGCCTGACCAGCCGCGCGACAATCCTGTTGTCCTTTGACGGCAACCACATTCGTATTCCCAATTCGACTGTGTTTAAAAGCCGTATCGTAAACTACACACGCAACGCAGAGCGACGGTTTCTGATCGATTTTGGCGTGGCGGGGGATACGGATTTGACCGCCGCGCGGGACGTGGCCTTGAACGCGCTTCAGGACCTCCCATTTGTCATAGACACGCCAGCTGCCAACGTTTGGGTTCATGGGCTCGGAGACAGTACAGTTACCCTGCGTTGCGCAGGCTGGGTGAACCAGCGCGACACGTCTTTGGCGCTGGCCAAAGGGCAAGCCATTGAAGCCGTTAAACTGGCACTGGAAGCGGCGGGCGTTGAAATGCCTGAACCCACCTACCGCCTCGCGACGCAAGGGGCGATTGCCACAACTGCTGTGAAGAAAAAGAAGAAAGCACCCAAGAAAGAAGCGGTGGTTCTAGAAGACGTGAAGGCGGATGCCGCACTCGATCAGATTATCGAGGATGAGCGCAAAGAGCTTAGCAATGAAGATTTGCTAACCGAGGCAGCACCCGAGGAATGATCACACCACCTGGCCAGCGGCCCAACCCGACGACCACGCCCATTGAAAGTTATATCCCCCAAGCCAACCTGTGACATCCACCACTTCGCCGATGAAAAACAAGCCCGGCACGGATTTTGCCATCATGGTTTTCGCATCAAGGGCATTGGTATCGACACCACCTAGCGTGACCTCTGCTGTGCGATAGCCCTCTGATCCTACGGGCTTGATCTGCCAATCGTGCACACGGTCATGCAAGGTTTGCAGCGCCTTATCCGACTGATCCGCAAGATTGCCTTTCAACGCCACATCCGTCGCCACATGGTCTGCCAAACGGGACGGCAGTATCTGTGACAAGGCCTTTGCAATTGATCCCCGCCCCGCCGTTTGGCGTTGAGCTTTAAGCGTTTTCAGCGTGTCTTGCCCTGTGGCTAGGTCCACGTCGATCCCCTGCCCTTCCTGCCAGTAAGACGAGATTTGCAGGATCGACGGGCCAGACAGCCCGCGATGTGTGAACAGCAATCCTTCGTCAAAGCTGATATGATCGTTGCGCACAGATGCCGTTACGCTGATCCCAGCAAGCGGTTTGGTCTGCGCGAGGTCTTGTTCGGCAAAGGTCAAAGGAACGAGCGCGGGACGGGTTTCGATCAGCGGCAAATCAAACTGCGTCGCAATCTGATAGCCCCAGCCTGTTGCCCCCATCTTTGGAATGGACTTGCCACCCGTAGCGATCACCAATGCCGCGGCCGTGATAGCGCCCGTTGACAGAGCCAAATTGAAGCAATCGGATTTTGTGACAGCCTCAACGCACGTGTTCATACGGATTTCAACGCCCGCTTGCCGCGCCTCCGTCAACAGCATGGTGACGATGTCTTTGGCCGAAGTATCGCAGAACAACTGCCCGAGCGTCTTTTCGTGATACGGAATGCCATGCGCCGCGACCATATCGATAAAATCAAACTGCGTGTAACGGTTCAGCGCGGATTTGGCGAAATGCGGGTTTTGGGACAAAAACCGATCTGGTTGGATATCGAGGTTGGTAAAGTTACAGCGCCCACCGCCCGAGATACGGATTTTCTCGGCTGGCTTCGCAGAATGATCAAGCAGCAACACGCTCTGCCCCCGACGCCCGGCTTCAATCGCGCACATCAGCCCCGCGGCCCCTGCCCCCACAATACAAACATCCCAATGCTTCATCCGCTTGGCATAGGTGGCAGCGTCTTTCGTGACAACCGAAATTTGTACCATTTTGGACTTGCAGCATCAGATTCGGAGCGCTAAATACACCGACAGTTGGGACGTGGCCTAATGGCAGGGCAACGCTTTTTGGTAGCGCAGATTGTAGGTTCGAATCCTACCGTCCCAGCCAAACACTTTC
>CALLAV010000274.1 GCA_938001995.1 uncultured Amylibacter sp.
CCGTTCTTTAACTGGAACGTCTGGGGCATCCTGCCCACCACAATCATTGTGCTTGTGGCCATTAACCAGCCCTTCACCCTCTGGATGCTGCACAGCTTCTTCCAGAAAATCCCAAAAGAGCTCGACGAATCCGCAATCGTAGACGGCTGCTCGCGCTTCCAAGCCTTCCGCTATGTGATCATCCCCGTGATGTGGCCGGGCGTCATCACCACAGGCCTGTTCTCATTCCTGCTGGCTTATAACGATTTCGCCGTGGGTGCGATGCTGCTGTCCGAAGACAACCGCACCATGGTCCCTGCGATCAACGCCTTCATGGGCACGACACAAACCGAAGGTAACGTCATGTTCGCCGTGGCCGCCGTTGTCTCTGCGACCGCACCGCTGTTCGTGCTGGTGATGTTCTTCCAACGCCAGATCGTATCTGGCCTCACCGCAGGCGCGGTGAAAGGGTAATATGGCTGCCACTGCATTGCGCCGTGTTTACGCAAACTGGTCCGCTCAACGCTGCAAAGCGTTGCGTCCGAAAACGTGGATGGAAGGTGTTTTTTCGTAACGCCTTCCATACCAAATCAATCCACGTATAAGACTGACCTATGACCAACTACCAATCTGAAAAAGCACTCGTACGCGCCTATTACACCGCACTCGATGCAAACGACGCCAACGTCGCCGCTGTGATGGACGAATTCATCTCTGCGGATTACCTCTGGCGCGGCTTTCATCCGTTCAACGAACTAACCTCTGGCGCAGATGTGGCTGCAAAATTCTGGGTTCCATTGCGCCAATCCCTCTCCCATCTGCAACGCCGCCAAGATGTGTTTATGGCTGGGGCGAACGTGAATGAGGCAGGTGGCACTTGGGTGGTGTCGATGGGGCATCTGATGGGCCTGTTCGACCAACCATGGCTGGGCATTCGCCCCACGCACAAAATGGTTCTTCTGCGGTATTGCGAGTTTAACCGCGTTGACGACGGCAAAATCACAGAGACCGCGATGTTCTTCGATATCCCACATCTGATGATCCAAGCGGGGCAAAATCCGTTCCCGCCCCAAACAGCCGCACATAACGTCCAACCTGGCCCTTTGACGCACACAGGTTTGATGTTTGACGTTCAAGACCCCAAAGAGGGGATCAAAACAATGGACGCGATTAACGCGATGACCAAAGACATCAAAACCTGGTCTGGTGGCAAATCCGAACCGTTAGTGGACGAGCTGCGCCGAACATGGAACGAAGACATGGTCTGGTGGGGACCTGCTGGGATTGGGGCAACCTACACAATCGAACGATACGCCGAACAACACTCTGGCCCCTTTCGCGCGGCTTTTGTTGATCGCACATTCAACGGCCATATCTGCAAAGTCGCAGAGGGTGAGTTCGGTGGCTTCTTTGGCTGGCCGAACCTGACACTGAACACCAAAGGCAACTTTATGGGCATGCCCGCCACGGGCCAATCAGGCGAGATGCGCGTGATCGACATCTATCGACGCGGCGGCGATAAACTGTCGGAAAACTGGATCTTTATCGATTTGCTACACTTCTGGAAACAGCAAGGTTTAGACGTGTTGGGACGACTGCCAAGCGTTCGGGATTAAAGCCTATCTCATTTAGCTTGCGTCTGATTGGACCCTCATTCACAAACGAATAGTTTAATGTAAGGCTCTTTCGTGACGCAAAATCCACGCCTTCCTCTCTGGCTCGCTTTTGGCTCTGCACTGCTGTGGGGCATCTGGTGGATGCCAGTGCGCGCGCTTGAAGATGCGGGGCTGACGGGCGCGTGGGCAGGAACGGCGATGTTTGCTGGGGCGATCCCTGCGCTTGTGTTGTTGTTTGTGTTCAGCAAAAGACCGTTGGCGTTCGAACCGCGTGTGATCCTGTCAGGCGCGATGGTCGGGGCGGCTATGATGCTCTATTCTGTGGCCGTTACCGAAACCACTGTGGTGCGCGCGATTTTGCTGTTTTACTTAGCCCCCGCGTGGGCCATTGCGCTTGAGTGTGTCTTTCTAGGGCGGACGTTTCGCGTGGTGAATGCCGTCGCCCTTGCGCTTGCCGCATTAGGTATCATGTTGATCTTTCGCGGCGATGTCAGCCTTGCAAATTGGACCATCGGAGACGTCATGGCACTGTTATCCGGGGTCTGCTGGGCCGTCGGCTCCACCCTCGTGTTTTCAGGCAAGGACGTTGGCGCCCGCACCATTGCTCTTTTTGGCTGCACGGGTGCATTAACCATAGGCCTGTTGATGCTGCTGTTCACAGGGGCCAGTGTACCCGCCCCCCAAAACACAGCACAAACAGCAGGGCTTTTGACCTTATCAGGCACGCTTTACATTGCACCAGTTCTGATCGCCACACTGTGGTCCGCGCGCAGGCTCAACCCGACGACGCTCTCATTCTTGCTAACCGGGGAAATAATTTCGGGCGTCGCAACAAGCGCGATGTTCTTGAATGAACCATTCGGGTGGCCAGAGACGTTGGGATCTTGCGTCATCATCGGCGCAGCACTTGTTGAAATCGTCAGCCCGAAGCAATCTGTTTGAACTTTCTAGCGATCAGAAACGTTTAGGATCATGATCACAGGTATTCTTTGGACAATTGGGGCAGCATTGGCATTCGTTACCTTGCTGCCCTTGCGAAAAACCCATGCTTGGTGGGTGCGGGGTTGCGATTTTCCGCGCCTGCACATTTGGATTGCCGCAGGTGTGGTGCTTATCTTATCGATCGTCTTGCAGCCGATGGCCGATCTGTTTCTATCCCTCCTGCTGCTCGCGGTTCTTATCTATCAAGGGCTGCAAATTCTCCCATATACACCGCTGTTTCCCGCAGAAGTGCGGATGCGATCTGCCAAAGGTCAAATCCCGATCAAGGCCCTAGCTGCGAACGTTCTGAAAGAAAACAAGGATCACCAGTCCTTGCAAAAACTTATCAAAGACGAAGCTCCCGACATTCTTTTCCTGATGGAAACAGACCCCGCTTGGATCGAACGGCTACAGCCGATCCTAGACGGTTTCAAAACCGTCGAAGCGGTGCCGCGCGATGATCACTACGGGATGGTTTTTGCAACGAACCTAGACGTGAGTGCAATTAATTTTGTCGACCTCGCCAATGGCGACACCCCGACGGCCTTTGCAACGTTGACAGCGCCAAACGGGGCTAAATTTAACTTTGTAGGCCTGCACCCGCGCCCGCCTTTGCCCGGGGACGATACAAACGCACGAGACGCGCAAATTCGCAAATCAGCAACGATTGCACACCACCTGAAACAGCCGATCCTATGCATGGGGGATTTCAACGATGTGGCGTGGTCCCGCACTATGAAAAGCTTTAAGAAATTTGGCGGGTATCGCGATCCAAGGGTTGGGCGCGGCATGTTCCCCAGCTTTGATGTGAATCATCCCATCATGCGCTTTCCTATCGATCAAGTTTATCTGACTGAAGGCATTAACCTTGTGAACTTTAGGCGGGGTCGAGACATCGGTTCGGATCATTTCCCCATGATCGTCACAGTATTCTTGGACGATTAGTCGTCCTCGAACGGGTCCCAATCATCGTCGAGCATTTGTGCTTCCAGATCGTCTTCTGGATCGGACGTTATTTCCTCAAGCGATTTGATATCGCGGATTTCTGACCCGGGAAACCGCAGCAATGCTGCTGCCACCAGTGGGTGCTGCATGGCCCGTCCCGCCAGATCGTTGCGGTGCGCGACCTTTTGTTCGGACACGGTATTACCGCCCCCTTCGGATACCACGGAAACACCCCAGCGCACGCCAGTCCAAGCCTGCAACCGCTGTGCCAAACGCGCTGCCAGATCCGTCGGCGCATTGTCCGTGGGCTGAAATTCGACCCGTCCGGGTGTGTATTTCGCCAGCCGCAGGTGGTTCTCCACTTCGACCAACAGCTTCATGTCGCGCTTGGATCGGATCAGATCAATCACCTGATCAAAGCGCACAAACCGTGCCAGCGCCTGTGCTTCATTCGGTTGGCTAGCCTGAATCTGCCCGCCCCCTGCGATCATCGCAACAGGGCCGCCGTTCGGCGTGCTGCCAATAGTCCCGCCGTGTTCCACAGTCCCGCCACCTGTCGGCATTGGCGGGCTCGCACCGCTCCCACCACCATTTGGCGGGGTCATGGGTTGGGATTGCAACTTACGCACCAACTCCTCGGGCGAAGGCAGCTCCGCCACGTGGGTCAGGCGAATGATCGCCATTTCGGCAGCCATCATCGCGTTTGGCGCGATAGAGACCTCTTCGAGCGCCTTTAACAGCATCTGCCACATCCGTGTCATCGCTCGCATCGGCAGCGCCTCTGCCGCCGCCAAACCGCGGGTTCGCTCATCAGGTCCCACAGTCGGGTCTTCTGCCGCCTCGGGCGAAATTTTGATGACCGAAACCCAATGCGTCACTTCCGCCAAATCTCGCAGCACGGCCATAGGGTCCGCACCCTCGGCATATTGCCCTGACAGTTCTTCCAGCGCCCCAGCCGCGTCACCCTTCATGATCAGATCAAACAGGTCGAGCACCCGCCCTCGATCCGCTAGACCAAGCATCGCCCGCACCTGATCGACAGTTGTCTCGCCAACCCCATGGGCAATCGCCTGATCGAGGAGCGACATCGCATCGCGAACTGATCCCTCAGCCGCGCGCGCAATCAAAGCCAGCGCATCGCCAGCCACTTTCGCGCCTTCCAGCCCCGCAATCTTCTCCAGATGCGCGATCATCACTTCGGGTTCAATCCGTCGCAGGTCAAACCGCTGACAACGGCTGAGAACCGTCACAGGGATCTTTCGAATTTCCGTGGTGGCAAAAATAAACTTCACATGCTCTGGCGGCTCTTCCAGCGTCTTGAGCAGCGCATTGAACGCGCCCGTCGACAGCATGTGAACCTCATCGATGATATAGATCTTGAACCGTGCCGAGGCCGCGCGGTAATGCACGCTGTCAATAATCTCGCGGATGTTTGCAACGCCTGTATTGGATGCGGCGTCCATTTCCATCACGTCTACATTGCGCCCTTCGGCAATAGACGTACACATGTCGCATACACCACAAGGTTCCGTCGTCGGCCCACCTGTGCCGTCAGGACCTATACAGTTCATACCCTTGGCAACAATTCGCGCCGTCGTGGTTTTACCCGTCCCGCGTATCCCCGTCAGCACAAACGCATGGGCGATCCGATCCGCTTCAAACGCATTTTTCAGCGTGCGCACCATGGCGTCTTGGCCGATCAAATCCTCAAACGTGGCGGGGCGATACTTCCGCGCCAAAACCTGATAGCCTGTGTTTGCGTCTTCCGCCATTATCCGCCCTGAACTGATAAGATTCGTATCCCTCTCAGAACCCTATAGCGTTTCGAGAAATACTTGAATTACAAAAACCTTGCCACGCTTCGCGTTCTCAGGCTTTTTGAAATACACGTCTGTCTTTGGTTTCTCGAAACACTACATATCATGTCCAACTTCGCCATATACCCCGTCCCTCTTTCACGCGGCACACTCGCGATTTCCCCCATGCCAGGGCGCGGCGGGCAGTTCGATGCCGACCTCACAACGCTCCTGAAATGGTCCCCCGATCTCGTCCTCACCATGACCACTGCCGCCGAACTCGCCCACAAAAACGCTACAGACTTGTCCATCCGCCTGGCCGAGGCTGGCACAGATTGGCTCCACCTCCCCATAGAAGATTTCGGTGCGCCCAACGGTGAAACCGCAGAATTCTGGCCTGAAGCCGCCAAACGCGCCCATGAAATCCTCGATCAAGGCGGCAAAGTCCTCGCCCACTGCATGGGCGGCCAAGGCCGATCCGGCATGGCAATCCTACGCCTGATGGTTGAGCGCGGCATCCCCCCCAAAACCGCCCTCACCCAAATCCGCGCCGTCCGCCCCGGTGCGGTCGAAACTGACGCCCAATACGCTTGGGCTTCGCAAATCTAGCACACCCCATCGCTTCAATGTTCTCCGAATACCTAGAGCATACTTGACTAGTGCGATATCGCATCATATTTAATACGATATCGCACTAATAGGAGATTCGCAAAATGACCACGCCCAAACCATCCCGCCGCAAATTCCTCAAAATCCTCGGCGGTGGCACGATCCTCGCCGCTGCTGGGGCCACAACCTTTGCCATGACACGCACGCCGCACAAGGCGCTCGCCCCATGGGGCGCTGCCACCAACTATACCGAACCCCGCCGCCGCGCGCTGGCCCATGCCCTGCTCGCACCAAACCCACACAACCTGCAACCGTGGCTGATCGAGCTCAAAGGCGACGACACCGTCATAATTCACCGAGACGACAGCCGCGAACTCCCGATGACCGACCCCTTCAACCGCCAAATCTTCATCGGCCTTGGGTGCTTCCTCGAACAACTCGTCATCGCGGCCAGCGCGGATGGCTACACCGTAAACCTTACGCCCCTACCAGACGGCGACGACGGCCCCATCGCCCACGCCACCTTCACCAAAGGCGGCAGCGCTGATCCCCTATCCGCGCAAATCCTCAACCGCCACTGCGACAAAGGCATCTACACGGGCGCGCCGGTCCCGCCAGATGCCGTCGCTGCCCTAAAACCCTACGCCACAGTCATCACCGACACAGATCAAGTCGCCCAAATCCGCAAAATCGGGAATGAAGCTCTGCGCATCGAACTCCTCACCCCGCGCACGCTCAAGGAATCCGTTGATGTCATGCGCATCGGCAAACGCGAAATCAACGCCAATCCAGACGGGATCGAACTCCAAGGGGCCCTTTTCGATCTTGGCAAACTCTCTGGCTACATCACCCAAGACCTACTGCTCGACACCTCCCACCCCAGTTTCCAGGGTGTGCTGCAAGAGTACGACGATGCCTTCGCCTCCACCCCCGCCTTTGTGCACCTCAACACAGACACAAACACGCGGCTGGATCAGATCGAAACGGGCCGCAAATGGCTGCGCATGCACCTCAAAATCACCGAACTCGGCCTCGGCCTGCAACCTGTCAGCCAAGCATTGCAGGAATACCCCGAAATGGCGGATCATTATAAAACCATCCACCAGATGCTTGCGAGCGAGGGGCAAACCGTGCAAATGCTGGGGCGTCTGGGATACGGCACCTCTGCCATCCCAACTCCCCGTTGGCCGCTGGAAGCGAAAATGCTGAATGAAACCTGAAGAGACAAAAGCAAAGCTGACGCCCGAGCAGGGCCAAGCCATGTTTCAATTCTTCACCGAGGTGGGGATTATCCAGCAGCTATCCTCCAAGCTGTTGGAATCCCATCTCCCCCATAATCTGACCGCCACTCATTTTGGTATTTTAAGCCATTTGTCACGCCGTCCCGAAGGCGAAACACCCCTGCAACTGGCGAACGCATTTCAGCAACCTAAGACGACAATGACGCATATGTTGAAAGTTTTGGAAAAACATCGCCTTGTCACCATTGGTCCGAACCCAAACGACGGTCGTTCCAAAACTGTTGCGGCAACCGAGGCCGCTGGCGCATTGCTGATGCAGGCACGCATGGCGATGGCCCCTGATATGGCGCGATTTTTGTCGCAAATTGATCCTGACGTGCTTTCAGAAATCACGCCGCACCTCACGAAAATCCGCGAGGTTATGGACCGCGCCCGCGATTGACGCATGAGTTTCGCTAAAACTTGGGAAAAGGTGAGAGGCTGGACAACGACCCAAACGGGACTCGTTACGGTTGCTTCCTTCCGGACCTGGCCGGGTTGGCGAGGCGTTTGCCCGCGCCAACCTCTCACCCCGTCATATAGTATCAAAAACTCCGCTTAACAAGGTCGCGATTGCAACCCAATCCACCTCGTGCCACAACTCTGCCACCACAAGAATTGGAAGCAGAATGTTAAACGCAGAAGACGTCACCTTCGGCGGCTCAGGCCTTGAGCGCGCAGCGCATCACCGCGAAAACCCTGAAAAACTTGCAGAACTTCGTGCTGACGGAAAAGCAATCGTATTATGGCGGGGCAAACCGCTATTTGATTATGAAAGCAAGGGCTTAATGCGTCTTGATCCAGGTCACTCTGTCTTATCAGAAGCTGTCACAGACCCCATTTTTGTTGGCATAGAAGAAGACGGAACAGCCATATTCGCATATGATATTTCACCATGGGAAGACCCGATGCTTGATGATGCAGCGTTGGCAAATTTCTTTGACCCCAGCCAAAATCGCTATCCAGGCTTCCCAGAAACCCAAGTCTTTACCGAATTGCGTGGAATCATGGCCAAACTCACTCCGAGGGACGCCGAACTGGCCGCAACCGCGCGCGGCATCTTCGAATGGCATCGCATCCACCGCTTTTGCGCCAAATGCGGCGACAAATCCCAACCCGCTATGGCAGGCTGGCAGCGCGATTGCCCATCTTGCGGCGCGCATCATTTCCCCCGCACCGATCCCGTGGTTATCGTACTGGCAACAAAAGGAAATTCGGTTCTAATGGGCCGCAGCCCCGGCTGGCCAGATGGTATGTATTCCTTGCTCGCAGGGTTCATGGAACCGGGCGAAACCATGGAGGCCGCCGCACGACGCGAAGTGTTTGAAGAAAGCGGCATCCGTTTGGGCAAAGTCCGCTACCTGTCGTCGCAACCTTGGCCCTTTCCTGCCAGCCTCATGATCGGCTGCGCTGGCGAAGCCCAAAACACCGAAATCACCATAGATCCCAAAGAGATAGAAGACGCTCGCTGGTTCACCAGAGAAGAGGTCTTTGCAGCAACACACGGCGAAAATCCCGCGCTCAAACCTGCCCGCAAAGGCTCTATTGCACATTTTTTAATTCACAACTGGCTATCTGACACACTAGATTGAGGAAAATCGATTCGCGAAACGTGAACAACACAGGCCAGTAAATTATGCAGTTTTCCAGCGTACAGGACGTGAACGCCCCCCTCGACTTTGTCTTCAAACAGATGTCAGACTTTGAAAGCTATGAGGCCTATGGCTTGCGGACTGGAGCTGACGTTGAACGCAAAGACACTTTGACAGAGAAATCCGCAGGTATGCTGTGGCGGGTTGAAGGGGAAATGCGCGGCAAGCGTCGTAAATTAAACATCGAACTGACCGAATATCGCCCTGATAACCTAATGAAGTTCTTTGTTAAATCCACAGGCATCGAGGCAACCGCAACAATGGAAGCTATGGCCTTAACGCGCAAACAATCGCGGATCAAAGTAACCACAGTCTTAAAGCCAAAGACGATTTCAGCGCGATTGATTTTGCAATCGGCAAAACTGGCGAAAAACAGTTTGAACCGTAAGTTTAACCATCGTTTCTGGACCTATGCCAATTACATCGAAGGCAACTATAACAAGGCGCGCTAAGCGCAGGACAACCATGCGCACTAACCGCGCGATTGATCCGCCTTGTACACTCCTAACACTTCCAAATGCGTCGTAAAATACGCCAACTCTTCTAGCGCACGCTGGACAGGTGCATCGTCAGGATGCCCTACAATATCGGCGTAAAATTGCGTGGCCGTGAAGGATCCCCCCACCATGTAGCTTTCCAGCTTCACCATGTTCACGCCGTTGGTCGCAAATCCACCCATCGCCTTATACAGCGCCGCAGGAATGTTGCGCACACGGAATACGAACGTCGTGATCAGCTCTTCATCTGACTGTGGCTCTAGCGCTGGTTCAGGGGACATCACCAGAAACCGCGTCGTGTTATTTTGGTTGTCCTCGATGTGACGCGCTAAAACGTCGAGCCCGTAAATATCAGCCGCCAAATCACCCGCCAACGCACCTTTTGTCTTGTCACCTGCCGCAGCTACCTCTTGTGCGGAACCAGCGGTATCCACACCCGTTACAGGTAACATATTGTGCTCATTCAGGAATTTCCGACACTGCCCCAGCAAAACCGTATGGCTTTGGGCCGATGTTATATCCTCAATCTTTGATCCGGGCACACCCATCAGGTTGATGTGAACCCGTTCGAAATGTTCACCGATGATGTGCAAACCGCTTTCGGGCAGCAGGTAATGAATGTCTGCAACCCGCCCATACGTGGAATTTTCCACAGGCAACATAGCCAGATCTGCGTCGCCTCGTTTCACTGTAGCAATCGCGCTTTCGAAGGTTTTACAGGCAATCGCCTCGGCCTTTGGGAACACTGCAAGGCACGCTTGATGCGAATAGGCGCCCAGCTCTCCTTGGAAGGCAATCTTGCTCGCTTTTCCAACCATTTTCTTCACAACCTTCAAAAACCTGTCATTTACACCCAAAAGGGCGTTTCGTCGCGGTATGTACACCTTGCAAGTAGCTAGGGGAAGGCGCTAGAAGAACCACGGAAAAGAATGTGCGGGATTCCTGTATCTCGCGGCGTAAGTAAGGCAGAACCATGGATACAATGGAAACAACCAAAATCGTCGGCGGCGTTTGCGCTGCTATGCTCGTTTTTATGCTGGGCGGCTGGGCGGCTGAAGAAGTGTACCACGTCGGCGGCAAAGGTCACCACGATGGCGAAGAGCATATCTCTGGCTATCCAATCGAAGTGGCTGAAGTCGAAGAAACGATTAGCAACGAGCCTGAAATGACGCTCGACGAAATGATGGCCATGGCGGACCCCGCTAAAGGCGAAAAAGTTTTCTCCAAGTGTAAAGCGTGCCACAAAGTTGGCGACGGTGAACACGGCACAGGTCCAAGCATGTACCAAGTTGTCGGTCGCGACATCGGTGGCATCGGCAGCTTTGAATACTCTGGTGCAATGGCCGAGTTTGAGGGTGTTTGGGACGCAGAGACGCTGAACGCATTCTTGATCCGCCCTGCGTCCTACATCAACGGTACAAAAATGAGCTTTGCAGGTCTGAAAAAAGAAATGGACCGTGCGAACCTGATCAAATACCTCGAAACGCTGCAATAAGCCGTTCGAGATCAACAGTTAAGGCCGTCCCTCGGGGCGGCCTTTTGCTTATCTGGGGTGAAATTCGAAACAAAGTTCACAGGATTGCGTGTTGCTGTTTACGAATGTCTGATTTTACCTATTTATTAACCAAGTTATATGTATTCACAAAATAGGGAGAGTGACTTTATGGGGCAACCAAAAGCAAAAGCCGCCGCCGCACAGAAAACCAATCTGCGCCGCGTCTTTATCGCCAGCTTTGTTCTGTTTGCATTGGCGCTTGGCGCGACACTGGCCAACGCCCAAGACAAAGTCACAAAATCCCACGGCATTTCCACTTTTGGCGAACTCAAATACCCCGCCGATTTCAAACACTGGGACTATGTCAATCCAGACGCCCCACAGGGTGGCACGATTTCCTTCTTGGGGACTGGGGCATCTGGCACATACGACAGCCTTAACCCTTTCATCCTAAAGGGCGAACCTGCACAGGGCCTCGGCTTAATGTATTCCAGCCTTTTGACTGGATCGGGTGACGAACCTGACAGCGCATATGGCTACATTGCCGAAACGCTCGAATACCCCGAAAACCGCCAATGGGTCATCTTTAACATGCGGCCCGAAGCAACGTTCTCAGACGGCCATCCGATCACAGCAGACGACGTAGTATTTTCCTATGAAATCCTCATGGAAAAGGGCCATCCCGTTTACAAGATCATTTACAAAGACATTGAAAAGGTCGAAGCGCTCGAAACAAATCGCGTGAAATTCACATTCAAAGATGGGGTGAACACCCGCGACTTGCCTGCATTGGCTGGCGGCTTATCGATTCTTGCACAACATTACTACGAAGACCGCGATTTTGGCGAAAGCACCATCGACGTGCCTGTCACATCGGGCGGCTACACGGCATCCGACATCAAACCAGGCCGTTCGATCAAATACTGCAAAATCGAAAACTATTGGGCCAAAGACCTGCCACACAACAAAGGCTCGGGTAATTTTGACTGCTACCTCTACGAATACTTCTCTGACCGCACCGTCGCGCTTGAGGCGTTTAAAGCTGGCGAATTTCTGTTCCACGAGGAATTTTCATCAAAGAACTGGGCCAACAGCTATAATTTCCCAGCAATCGACAAGGGCTTCGTGATCAAAGAGAGCATCCCAGACGCCCGCCCATCAGGCACGCAAGGGTTTTGGATCAACATGCGCCAAGAGAAATTCTCGGACCCGCGCGTGCGTCAGGCCATCGGCATGATGTTCAACTTCGAATGGTCCAATAAAACGCTGTTCTTCGGGCTTTATGAGCGCACAGACAGCTTTTGGGAGAACTCCAACATGCAAGCAGAAGGCATCCCACAAGGCGCAGAATTGGCCTTGTTGGAACAATACCGCGATCAACTGCCAGCGGCAATTTTTGATGAACCTGCTTTTACCCCCGCCGTGTCTCGCGCCAGCCAAGCAGACCGCAAAGCCATTCGTGCCGCAGGCAAGCTACTGGATGAGGCAGGTTGGAAAGTCGTGAACGGAAAACGTACCAACGACAAAGGCGAGGTTCTCGCACTTGAAGTCATCGACGACAGCGCCTCCTTTGAACGTGTGATCAACCCCTACGTGGAAAATCTGAAACGTCTGGGCGTCAACGCAACCTTCAAATTGATCGACTCCGCGCAGATGCAACAACGGCAAGAGGATTTCGATTTTGACCTGATGCCTGGCCGTTTGGTCATGTCCCTCTCCCCCGGGGAAGAACTCGCTACAATGCTAGGCTCTGAAGGGGCGAAGACACCAGGCAGTAGCAACTTCTCTGGTGTTTCCGATCCCGTCGTGGATGCTTTGATCATCAAGATCGCACAGGCCGAAACCCGCGAAGATATGCAAGTCGCCGTACGTGCGCTCGACCGCGTGCTGCGCAACATGCACATCTGGGTTCCAAACTGGTATAAGGGCGCGCACAACATCGCCTATTGGGATGTGTTCGGGCGGCCTGAAACCAAGCCGCTGTATTCACGCGGCGTTATTGGCACGTGGTGGATCGAACAAGACAAGCTGGACGCCCTCAAGGCACAAGGCGCGCTTCGTTAAATGGGCGCCTATATTTTCAGACGATTGTGGCTGATGATCCCGACGCTGATCGGTATCATGCTGATCAACTTTACGCTCATCCAATTCGTGCCAGGCGGCCCGATTGAACGGATCATCTCGCAAATCGAAGATGGTTCTTCGGCCACCGACCGCATTACTGGCGCAGGGTCCGAAGTGCAGTCAGGCGGTGAAAACTCTCTTTACGAGGGCGCACGCGGTTTGCCGCCCGATCTGATTGCCGATCTGGAAAAGCAATTCAACCTCGACAAACCCGCCTATCAGCGGTTTTTCCTGATGATGGGTGATTATTTTCGTTTTGATTTCGGTGAAAGTTACTTTCGATCCATCAGCGTGCTGGACCTGATCAAAGAAAAGCTTCCAGTGTCGATCACGCTAGGTGTTTGGTCCACCTTCCTTGCGTATCTAATTTCCATCCCGCTTGGCATTCGCAAAGCCGTCAGCGATGGCACGCGGTTTGATACGTGGTCTTCGGGCATCATAATCGCCGCCTACGCTATTCCGGGCTTCCTGTTTGCGATCTTGCTGGTGGTGGTTTTTGCAGGCGGCTCATTCTTTCAGTGGTTCCCGAACCGTGGTTTGTATTCAGATGATTTCGACACGCTCAGCGCCTTTGGAAAGGTCAAAGACTATCTTTGGCACATTGTCCTGCCTGTTACTGCATCGACCATCGGGGCCTTTGCGACGCTGACTTTGCTGACAAAAAATTCGTTTCTGGACGAAATTAAGAAGCAGTACGTCATCACCGCGCGCGCAAAAGGCCTCAAGGAAAACAACGTCTTTTACGGCCACGTGTTCCGCAATGCCATGCTGATCATCATTGCAGGCTTCCCTGCTGCCTTCATCGGCGTATTTTTCCAATCGTCCCTAATCATCGAGATTGTTTTCTCACTCGACGGCCTCGGCCTGTTAGGATTCGAAGCCGCGCTTGATCGAGATTATTCGGTGTTCTTCGGCACGCTGTTCATCTTTGGTCTCATCGGCCTGGTTGTCAGTCTGATTTCCGATTTGATGTATGTGCTCGTCGATCCGCGCATTGATTTTGAGAGCCGCGAGACATGATATTCAAATCATCTATTGCGCGACGCCGCCTTGCAAACTTTCGCGCCAATCGCCGTGCAGTCTGGTCGTTGTGGATTTTCAGCGTCGTCTTTGTGATCTGCCTGTTTGCGGAATTTGTCGCGAATGACAAACCGCTTTTGGTATCGTTCAAAGGCGAGTTGCACACGCCTGCGTTTAAATTCTACCCCGAAACTGCCTTTGGTGGCGATTTTGAGACGGAACCTGAATACCACGATCCTGTTGTGCTCTGCCTTATCAAAACGGGCGGGTTGGAAGACTGTCTCGATATTCCAGAAGACATGATCGCATCAATTGACGACGGCACATTCGACACAAGCGTGGAGGGGTATAACAAAGGATGGATCCTCTGGGCGCCCGTGCCTTACAACTTTGACAACACCAACTATGACGTGGAGACCGCGCCGTCCCCCCCCGATGCAAACCACTGGCTCGGTACGGATGACCAAACCCGCGACGTGCTGGCACGGATCATCCACGGCTTTCGAATTTCCACCGTTTTTGCGCTGGTCGTCGTGATCTTTTCCTCGATTATCGGCATCGCTGCGGGGGCCGTTATGGGCTATTTTGGCGGCTGGGTTGACCTGTTCTTTCAACGTATTCTGGAAATTTGGTCGTCCACGCCGATGCTGTACATCATCATCATCATGTCGGCGATCTTCACCATGAACTTCATCCTCTTAACCACGCTGATCATCCTATTCAGTTGGATGGGCCTTGTCGGATTGGTTCGCGCAGAATTCCTCCGCGCGCGGAATTTCGAGTACGTCCGCGCCGCCCGCGCGCTTGGTGTGCCCGATTGGAAAATCATCATCCGCCACCTGCTACCCAACGCTATGGTCGCCACAATCACCTTCCTGCCGTTTCAGATCACAGGGGCGATTGGCGCGCTCACGGGGCTCGATTTCCTCGGCTTTGGCCTGCCACCATCTTATCCATCGCTGGGTGAACTTGCCTTGCAAGCCCGCAACAACCTAGAGGCTCCGTGGCTCGCCTTTGCCGCCTTTTTCAGCATCTCGATCATGTTGTCGCTGCTGGTCTTTATCTTTGAAGGTGTCCGCGACGCGTTTGACCCAAGAAAGACGTTCAAATGACCGAAGTATTGAACGTCAAAGACCTGTCCATCGCGTTTGGCGACGCCGGTCCCGCTGTGGATGGGATCAGCTTTACCGTAAACGCAGGCGAAACTGTGGCCCTTGTAGGCGAAAGCGGATCAGGCAAATCTGTCACTGCCCTGTCCACCGTGAAACTGCTGCCTGACAGCGCAAACATTTCTGGCTCCATCACCTACCGCGAGCGTGAAATGGTCGGTGCAGACGCCGCCACGCTACGGGCCGTGCGCGGCAACGACATCAGCTTTATCTTTCAAGAGCCGATGACCTCGCTCAATCCACTGCACACCATTGAAAAGCAACTGACCGAAGGGCTGGCGCTTCATCAAACCGCAGATGACCAATCGCTCGGTCAACGCATGATGCAGTGGTTCGTCTCCAAACGGATCACCCGCGTTGTTTCGCTAAAATCCCTGCTGATCTTTATCGGCGCGCTCATCGCATACGCGGTTATTTCCTACAGCATTATCGCGGCGCGGGACCAAGGCGCACTGGTCTGGCTGGAAGAGCCCCAAGGCTTTGTTCCTATCGTCCTTTATGCCGTAACGGGGCTGTTCAGCCTCCTCTGGTCGATCCTGTGGTTCGTTCTAGCGCTTGGTGTCATCATCGGCGCTGTCGGGCTGTTCCTGTTACCGTTCCAATTCGGTTGCCAAGCCTTGTTTCGCAGTTGGCTGTCCGAAAATCCCTATCGCCAGGCTTGTATTGATTTGTTGGAAAAGGTCGGCATTCGCAATGCCGCAACCCGATTGGATGACTATCCGCACCAACTCTCTGGCGGCCAACGCCAGCGCGTGATGATCGCGATGGCACTGGCAAATGGCCCAGACCTTTTGATCGCAGATGAGCCGACCACCGCGCTTGATGTCACCATCCAAGCCCAGATCCTAGACCTGCTAGAAGACATTCAAAAGGCCGAGGGCATGGGCATGCTGTTTATTACCCACGACCTAACCATTGTGCGCAAAATCGCAGATCGTGTCTGCGTGATGCAGAACGGTAAGATCGTCGAAGCTGGCCCCACCGCTGACATCTTCAACAATCCGCAACACCCCTACACGCAGATGTTGCTTGCGGCGGAACCCACGGGCGTTCCAGACCCCATCGCAGAAGACGCTGAAGAAATCCTCTCGACCGAGGATTTCCGCGTCTGGTTCCCCGTGAAACGCGGCATTATGCGCAACACTGTGGACCATATCAAAGCGGTCAACGGCGCCAGCTTTTCTGTGCGCGCGGGTGAGACCCTTGGCATCGTTGGAGAAAGTGGATCGGGTAAAACCACCCTCGCCCTCGGAATGATGCGTTTGATTTCATCAGAAGGCCCCGTCGTGTTTCTCGGTAACGATGTACAGGGCCTCAAGAACAAAGACCTGCAACCCCTGCGTCGCGACATGCAGATGGTATTTCAAGACCCCTACGGCTCCCTGTCGCCGCGTATGACGGTGGAACAGATCGTGTCCGAAGGTCTCGGCGTTCACAACGAGACGAAGGGTATTAGCACGCGCCAAGCGGTGAAAGATATCCTCGAAGAAGTGGGCCTCGACGCTGACATGATCGACCGTTACCCGCACGAGTTTTCGGGCGGTCAACGCCAACGTATCGCAATCGCCCGCGCCATGATCCAAAAGCCGCGATTGGTGGTTTTGGATGAACCCACGTCGGCCCTTGATATGACGGTGCAGGTGCAAATCGTGAACCTGCTACGCGATTTGCAAAAGAAGTACGGCCTCGCATTTTTGTTCATCAGCCATGACCTCAAGGTGGTGCGCGCGCTCAGCCACAAGGTGCTCGTAATGCGCCAAGGCGACATCGTAGAGGCAGGCACAGGCGAGCAGATTTTTGCGAGCCCACAAACCGAATACGCCAAAACCCTAATGGCCGCCGCCTTCGACGTAGCCAGCCTCAAAAACGCAGTTGGGTAAAAATGCACAGCACAAGAAACAATCCAATTTTGCCCCTTGCAATCACACTACGCCAACGATACATCCCTGCCAGACGGACCGATAGCTCAGCTGGATAGAGTACCTGACTACGAATCAGGGGGTCGGGGGTTCGAATCCTCCTCGGTCCGCCACTACCCCATTTCACCGAATATCTCAGAGGTGCTTACAAGTGCCTAAATGCCCTATTTTGATGGGCAAACTACCCTTTCGCGATTTGATTGGCTTTCATTCAATTGTGCCCGTATACTTTTGTTGAGTGGTATAGAATGTGGTATTTTTCAAATGGCAGCGCTAGGCGGGAAACTTACAAAGAAACTGGTAGAGAATTTAGGCGCTGGGCGTCACGGTGATGGCAACGGCCTTTATTTGGTTGTGGACCCGTCAGGCGCACGGCGTTGGATTGTGCGTGTGGTTGTCAAAGGTCAAAAGAATCGCAAAGGCGCACCGCTGCGCACGGACTTTGGCTTGGGTGGTGCGGATATCGTCACCTTAAATCAAGCACGGGATAGGGCGCTTGAATATCGCCGTATGGCAAAGCAGGGTTTGAACCCGCGTTACAACGTTCGTCAAGAAATCCCAACCTTCGAAGAAATTGCGCAACAGGTTCATATTGATCGACTGCCCACTTGGAAAAACCCAAAGCACGGCCAACAATGGATTAACACTTTGCGCGACTACGCCTTTCCTAAAATAGGACGGATGCCAGTAAACACGATTGACCAGCCAGAGGTGTTAATGTGTCTGTCCCCGATTTGGACTGAAAAGCATGAAACCGCGAAAAGGCTTGCCCAGCGCATAAAGACTGTTTTGGACGTGGCGAAATCCAAGGGGTTCCGTGATGGATCAAACCCGATAACTGATATCAAAGACGCACAGGTTTTGCCCAAAGTGGTAAAGAAAACCAAACACCACAAAGCGATGAACTGGCAAGACGTGCCAGCCTTCTATACTGACTTGAAATCACGCAATGCGATTGCAGCAAAGGCGCTGATGTTTACGTGTTTGACTGGATCGCGCACGGCAGAGGTGTTGGGGATGCGATGGGCAGAAATAGACTTTGACGCTTGCGTTTGGACCTGCCCCCCAGAGCGCATGAAAGGCGGCGAGGAACACCGTGTGCCACTGACAGGCGAAATGGTTGCCATACTGGAACCACTCAAAGACATGGCGTCTGATTATGTGTTTGAAGGTCAGAAGCGAAACACCCCACTGTCCAACATGGCGATGTTGATGCTGTTGCGCCGTATGAAAGTTGAGGGCGTCACCGTTCATGGGTTCCGCTCCACCTTCCGCGATTGGGCCTCAGAAGCCGCCAACGCTCCCAGAGAGGTCGCAGAACTGTCTTTGGCCCATAAGGTCGGCAACGAAGTAGAACGCGCCTATGCGCGGTCTGACCTGCTGGATAAGCGGCGTGTGCTGATGGAGCGATGGAATGGGTTTGTTTCCGATAACTTTAGAAAGGTTTTGAAAATTGGTTAAGAGCAAAATCGATTTATCCGCGAAAATTGACATCGATTTAATTGAAAGAGAGACCATAAAGCATGGTCCATTGCGTATTAGCAATCCTACGAACCCAGTCAGTATTTCTTTAAGGGTTACTACGTGCCAATGTGAAACAGAGAATTGTAAGGCCAAGCTGGTACAAGTCTATCGAGACAATGGCCTTTCTCGAATTTATTGGTTGCTAGATTCAGAAGAGTTTTCTGAACGCGATAGCTTATCGGACGTATATCAAGAAGCTTCAGTTTTGGGGTTCCTTTCTTCAATGGGAGAAAGGCAAATGATCGAACAAGTTATTAAGCTAAAACTTGGCGTTTTACGTGACAGCATTGAGACCCCATTTTGTATTTGCGAAACTTGTGCTGAAAAGGTTGGAAAGGAAAATCTTTGGGAAGAGGTTGTGCTGCGCAATATTGCCAAGCTGCTAAATCATAGAACCGAAATTTTGCAAGATGAAGA
>CALLAV010000275.1 GCA_938001995.1 uncultured Amylibacter sp.
GATTTCGGAAGATTGGCTGCGAACACTCTGCTAACCAAAACTAAATAAATGGAGACGTAGCGAATTACGGGTCGCCTTCCAATCTTCGATCCCGAGTTCGCCCTGGATGGGCGCACTCGCGGACAGAAGCAAGCGACAGAGACACTGACTTCGATACATTTTGACGTGTTATCGAAACAATAAGCACGACAGGCAAGAAAAATAGATCCGCAATTATAAGATATCACTATATAAATCAGTTTTTACAAACTGTACTAAATTCGATTCAAGGGTCGCCCACCATTAAATCTCAAAAAGCCAAAGTTGTTTTGCTGCGGACCCAGCGGTTCAGTGCGTTGGGTTTTGTCCGTCTTGTATCTTGCGTACCTGATCAGGCCAAGTGGATCTGATATACGCTAGGATATCCCAAATATCTGCATCTGAAAGCGTGTCCCCGAACCCCTGCATGCCGCTGTTGAAATCTGAAAGTCCACGCAGCGCCAGAGCATCGCGCCCCCCAAGTTTTGTGTACTCAAACAGCAGTTTGTTGTCGTGATGCCATGTATGTCCTGTTGCATCGTGCGGCGGGGCTGGCAGCGTGCCATCATCGTTTGGGGTTTGCCAATTTGGTTGGCCTTCAAGGTTGGCGCCATGGCAAGAGGCGCAGTTTTCTGCATAAAGGTGCTGGCCTACGTCCACATTGCGACCTTTCCAATCATGGTCTGCGAGTGTCGGTGTTCCAATCAAACAGGTTGTGAAAATTGCGCCGAGGACAAAGCTGGTTCGGTTCATTGTGATCTTGATCCTTTTTCTGGGAGCTTGGCCTGTGGTTTTAGAACATGCATGCGATTTCAGGCCAGCTTGGCCAGCATCCACAGGGCCATGCCGATCATCATAAGGTTCTCTGTAAGCGAGACAAAACCAAGGGGGACGCTGCTGTCTCCGCCAACACAAGCGCATTTTAATTCTCGTTTGTCGATGTAGACCGCTTTGAAAACACTGATTGCGCCGATGGTTGCAACGAACAGGGCAGCGGGTGCGGACAGCCATGTGAGGACGCCTGCGACCATGAGCAATCCCGCGCCAGTTTCCACAAACGGATAGACATAACCGTATCGCACCCAGCGTTGTGCCAGAAGGTCGTAGTTGAGAAACATGGTGGCGAATTTTTCCACATCTTGCAGTTTTTGCAAGCCAAGCAGGACCATGGAAATGGCGATGAACCATTCAACGGTGCGAACTGCAAAAACTGTGCCAAGGGCAACCCAAGTGAGTGTAACGGCGAGGAGGGCGGCCACAGAAAACAGCGCGATAACAGGTTTGTAGGTAAGCGCGGTTGCATCTGCGACGGGTTTGCCAAAATGGGCGCTTAAATCGTCAAATCCGCCAATACGTTTGCCATCAATAAAGGTTTGCGGTGTGGATTTGACACTGTGTTCGGCTTTGAACGCGTCAATATCATCGCGTGTGGTCAGGTGATTGTCTTGAACGACAAATCCGTTACGTTCCAAAAGCGCCTTGGCCTTTAGGCCGTGTGGGCACATGTGATCCGTCATCACCATTCTATACAGAATGGCCGTTTTGGAAGCAGACTCTTTGGGCATTTCAAGCATCCTTGAACAGGTGACTCGGATTTATTCCACCTGTTTAGTCCTTCCAGTAACTGGAAGGTCAAGGAGTCTTTGGCTTACGCCTCGTCAACAACGGGATTTGAACAGACACCAATGCCTTCGATTTCCACGGAAACCACGTCGCCAGGTTTCAAAAACCGTGGCGGTGTTCGGGCGTGGCCGACACCAGGAGGTGTGCCCATCGCGATCATATCGCCGGGTTCCAGTGTAGCAAATTCGGAAATGGTCGCGATGGTTTTAGCAACGGGCCACATCATTTCAGATGTATTGGCGGATTGCATGACCTCGGTGCCGATGCGGCTTTCGATCTTTAAACCTGCGCAGCCTTCGGGCAGTTCTTCGGGGGTCACAACCACGGGACCAATCGCGCCCGTGCTGTCAAAGTTCTTACCTGGCGTCCATTGGTGCGTTTTACGCTGATAGTCACGCACGGAGCCGTCATTAAACAGCGTGTATCCAAAAACGTGATTATAGGCGTCTTCTTCTTTGATATGTCGCCCCCCGATGCCAATCACCAGCATCAGCTCCACTTCGTAATCGAGTTTTTCTGACGCAGCCGGGCGCACCATCGGCGCCCCTGCAGGCATCAGCGAGTTGTGACCGCGCATGAATAGGGCAGGGTAGGTGGGAATCTCGTATCCGCCTTCTTTGACGTGATCGACATAGTTTAGGCCAAGGCAGATAACTTTGCCCGGACGTTCAATGGGCAAAGCAGGGACAATATCGGACACAGCTATTTTCGGGGCAGTGGCGATTTGCGATTCTAACGGTTGCAGGGCGCCAGGAATGTTGATCAGGCCCATCAGATCTGTGCCAATGTCGGGGGAAAGCTCTGTCAGATTGACGGCTGTATCGTCAGTTACAAGAAAAACTGAAGCTGCGTCGTTATGCTCACCCACCAAATAGCGCATGTGATATCCCTTAGATTCCTAATAATTCGCCCGAATAGGCCTGATTTTACGCATAATGGCAACAAATGATTGGCGGGTTAACCATGGGGGGAGGCAAATCTGCCGCTTGACCATCCGAGCGCATTAAAATAAATCAAAAAAACTGGTTCGCGGGCGTTGTGTAGTGGTAAGACCTTAGCCTTCCAAGCTAATGACGCGGGTTCGATTCCCGCCGCCCGCTCCAGTCTAATCCCGCAGCCGTCGAAACAGGCCCTTTCGTCCTGCACCAACCGACAGGCAAGGCTGATGGCTCAAGATAGCGGTATTGATGCGGATCCGTTGACGCGGGAAAAATCCAAGACTGTTGGACCATTGCGTGGGCTTGCACCGTATCTGTTGCCTTACAAATTTATGATTACATTGGCGCTGAGCGCGTTGTTGGTGACGGCGGGGTTGTCGCTGGTTCTACCGCTGGCGGTGCGGCGCGTGGTCGATGGGTTTTCAGCCGGCACGACCGAGCAGATGGATCAGTATTTTGGTGCGGCCATCGCGGTTGCGGCCTTGCTCGCGATTGGTACAGGCTTGCGGTATTATTTTGTGACGCGGCTTGGCGAACGGGTTGTGGCCGACATTCGCATGGCGGTTTACAATAAAATGATCGGCATGAGCCCCGCGTTTTTTGATCGTTTGATGACCGGTGAGGTCTTGAGCCGCATCACCACAGACACGACCCTGATCTTGTCTGTGATCGGTTCCTCTGTGTCGGTTGCGCTGCGTAACGTGTTGATTTTATTTGGCGGTTTGGTGTTGATGTTCTTTACATCGGCCAAGTTGACGGGGGCGGTATTGCTGATCGTACCGCTGGTTTTGGTGCCGATTTTGGTGCTGGGGCGACGGGTGCGCACGCTGAGCCGCGAAAATCAGGACAAAATCGCTGAAAGCTCTGGCAACGCAAACGAAACCTTGCTTGCCAGCCAAACAGTGCAGGCGTTTACCCATGAAGCCATCAGCCGCGCGCGGTTTGGTGGGCTGACCGAACAAGCGTTTGAAGCGGCGCGCCAGCGCATCGGGGCGCGTGCGTGGATGACAGTGATCGTGATATTCCTGATCTTTACTGGGATTGTTGGCGTTCTGTGGCTTGGCGCGCGCGATGTGCGCAACGAAGCGATTTCGCCAGGCGCCTTGGTGCAATTCCTGATTTATGCGATCCTTGTGGCAGGGGCCGTGGCTGCGCTGTCCGAGATTTGGTCGGAGTTGCAGCGGGCGGCAGGTGCGACAGAGCGATTGGTGGAATTATTGACGGCTGATGACCCAGTTGAGGATGCGCCCGACGCAGGCGCAATGCCGCTGCCAGTTAAAGGGGTGGTCGCGTTTGAAGGGGTCACGTTCCGCTATCCGTCGCGCCCTAAGGTTGCAGCGCTCGATGGGTTCGATCTGAATATTCAGGCGGGGGAAACCATTGCGCTGGTTGGGCCATCAGGGGCAGGGAAGTCCACAGTGTTCCAATTGTTGCTGCGCTTCTTTGACCCAAGCGAGGGCCGGGTGGTCATTGATGGGACAGATATTGCCAGTGTTCAGCGCGAAGAGTTTCGCAAGCACATTGCCTATGTCCCACAAGACCCTGTTATCTTTGCAACATCCGCGCTGGAAAATATTCGCTTTGGGCGCCCCGATGCCAGCGACGCCGAGGTGATTGCAGCAGCCAAAGCAGCCGCGGCGGATGCGTTTTTGACGGCACTGCCCGAAGGATACAATAGTTTTGTCGGAGAGCGTGGCGTGATGCTGTCAGGTGGCCAAAAACAACGTATTGCCATTGCCCGTGCCATCTTGCGCGATGCGCCGGTTTTGTTGCTGGATGAAGCAACCTCGGCGCTAGATGCAGAAAGCGAACGGCTGGTGCAAGACGCGTTTGATACCCTATCCCAAGACCGCACAACCTTGGTAGTAGCGCACCGTTTGGCGACAGTGAAACAAGCAGACCGGATCATCGTTTTAGATGGCGGCAAAGTCGTTGCACAAGGCACGCATGATGCGTTGGTGGCTGAAGGTGGGCTATATGCACGGCTGGCGAAATTGCAGTTTACCGATGGGTTGATTGGGTAAACGACGTTTTTTCGTTTAAAATCAATGCGCATGATTAATGCAAAGTTAATTAAGACACTGCTCCTATGAAGCGTCTTGTAAGACGCGTCTAAAAGAGCGTCTTGTTTGAAGCTTCATATATGAAGCTTCAAGGGAGGCGTGTCTTAAATTTCACAGGGCAAAAACGCCTTAACGGCCCTTGGCAATTAACCACAGTCAACTGGTGGTGCGTGACAGATCTATAAACCCTTGGCTTGTAAGACGTTTGTGGAAAGACTGGTGCCCTTGGATTTTCGCCAAACACTTTAATACAGCAGCGCATCCCGTTCGTCTTGCGCCATATCTGTGAATGCAGCCCCTTGCCAGACAAGCAATCGCGCCGCATTGAACCAAACGGCGAGCGCTTCGCGAAACGTCATACGAATGCCTGCACGGATCCGCTCTCCACGAAACTTTCGAGCATGAGCCAGAGTAATTTTTTGTGCCCCAA
>CALLAV010000276.1 GCA_938001995.1 uncultured Amylibacter sp.
AAGCGATGTGCGCACTGTGCCCGGATGGATCGAAACACAGATCGATTGCGGGTGCGTGCGCGTAAATTCAATAGACGCGGTACGAATGATTTGGTTCAACGCCGCCTTTGCGCTGCGATAGCTAATCCAACCGCCTAAATTATTATCCCCGATAGAGCCAACCCGCGCAGACAATGCCGCAATCAAGCAAGGTCGATCTTTGGGCAAGTGTTGGGCGATATGCTTCAAAACCAGCGCAGGACCAATGGCGTTCAGTTTGAATTGCGCTTCAAACGCTTGCGCTGACATGGCACGAAGGGTCTTTTCTGGTGTGAAGCCAGCAACCTCCAATCCACCCGTTGCAATAATCACCCCATCATAAGGTCCCTCAAGTGCCCCAAGGTGTTCCATCACAGACGCCTCATCAGTGATATCAAACCCATCGGCAGCCCGCGACAGCATGGTCACATTCATCATTCCGCAGACATTTCCCGCCGCGATTGCGCAAGCTTGGCCAATACCACCAGAAGCGCCGATTACAAGAATGCGGGAGGAAGGGCCAAGGGCCGAAGGTGTCGTCATGCGCTCGATGATAGTGGGGAACGGGTCAGAGACAAGGGCCACAAAGCCACAAAATGACCTTGGAGCGAATGCTAGGTCTTTTCACCCTGAAAAAACTGCGTATAAAGAAAGTCATGAGCACACGCACACATACCGCAATTCTGGCAGCCCCACGGGCTGCGATTGCTGCTGCGCTCCTACTCCTTAGCCGCCTCTGAGCGTGTCGGGGTCCGGCGCGTGCGCTCAGAGGAGTGAAAAATCCGCGCTGACATTCATCCCGAACAGCTAAGTATTCAAGAGACCACAGACATGACCGATACATCTAAACAAGACCGCGTCTTGATTTTTGACACCACCTTGCGTGATGGCGAACAATCGCCCGGCGCCACCATGAGCCACAACGAAAAACTGGAAATCGCCCAAATGCTCGATGAAATGGGCGTTGATATCATTGAGGCGGGTTTCCCTATTGCCTCTGAAGGCGATTTTAACGCAGTAAGCGAGATCGCCCGTCAAACACAAAACTCTGTAATTTGTGGTCTGGCGCGTGCCGATGTGCGCGACATTGATCGCTGCTGGGACGCGGTAAAACACGCACAGCAGCCGCGTATTCACACCTTTATCGGCACAAGTCCTCTGCACCGCGCCATTCCGAACCTCACTCAGGACGAAATGGTCGTGCGCATTCACGACACAGTCAGCCACGCGCGTAATCTGTGTGACAACGTGCAATGGTCGCCCATGGATGCCACCCGCACAGAAGAAGATTACCTGTGTCGCGTTGTGGAAACTGCAATCAAGGCAGGCGCGAGCACGATTAATATTCCCGACACCGTGGGCTACACTGCGCCACGTGAAAGTGCAGAATTGATCCGTATGCTGATCGAAAAAGTACCAGGCGCGGATGAGATTATCTTCGCAACGCACTGTCACAACGATCTGGGCATGGCGACGGCAAACTCGCTCGCCGCTGTTGAGGCTGGTGCGCGTCAGGTGGAATGTACCATCAACGGTCTGGGCGAGCGCGCAGGCAACACCGCGCTCGAAGAAGTGGTGATGGCGCTGAAAGTGCGCAACGACATTATGCCTTATCAAACACGGATCGACAGCACCAAGATCATGAATATCAGCCGCCGTGTGGCCTCTGTCTCTGGTTTTGCCGTGCAGTTTAACAAAGCGATTGTCGGCAAAAACGCCTTTGCCCATGAAAGCGGCATTCACCAAGACGGTATGCTGAAAAACGCCGAAACCTTCGAAATCATGCGCCCCGAAGACGTTGGCTTGGCCGAAACCAATCTGGTTTTGGGCAAACATTCGGGCCGTGCCGCATTGCGCGCAAAGTTGAAAGACCTCGGCTATGAGATGGGGGACAATCAGCTTAAGGACGTGTTTGTACGGTTCAAAGCGCTGGCAGATCGCAAAAAAGAAGTGTTCGACGATGACCTGATCGCTTTAATGTCAGATGAGGTCACAAACGCCGAACATGACCGCATTAAGGTGCGCTCCTTACGGGTGGTTTGTGGAACCCACGGCCCGCAAGAAGCGGATTTGACCCTGACAATCGACGGCAAAGACCACAGCATTTCCGCCACGGGCGACGGCCCAGTGGATGCAACATTCAACGCGGTTAAGGCGCTGTTCAAACACGACGCGCGGCTTCAGTTGTACAATGTTGCGGCCGTGACAGAAGGCACGGATGCACAGGCAACGGTGTCGGTTCGCATGGAAGAAAATGGTAAGATTGCCGTGGGATCTTCGGCGGATACCGACACGGTTGTGGCCAGTTGTAAGGCCTATGTCAACGCGCTGAACAAGCTGTTGGTGCGCCGCGAAAAAGCGGGCGGCGACGTGCCAGAAGTGAACTACAAAGACGTGTCCTAACCCCGCGTTTTACAGAAATGACAATTTGAAACGGGCCCCGATGCGGGCCCGTTTTTCATTGGATGCGGTGTTATTTTTGCCCTGCTTTGATTCTTCATATTCTTCTCTGTCAAAATACTCAAAAAACCACCTATGTTCGATATGTGCTATTTAGGAAGGAAAGACCACACATATTCAACGTGGATAAAGCGGGAAAATGCCTATTTTGGAAAAGCAGTATCTTTACGCTGATGGGGCGCAACCGCTATAAGCAATCGTCTAAACCGCAGATGGGTGCGGGTGTTTGGTGCATGCAAAAGGCGGGCGCACATGTTTGGAAATCTATCCAGTTTTTTCTCGGCTGATATGGCAATTGACTTGGGAACGGCGAACACGCTGGTCTATGTCAAAGGCAAGGGCATCGTTTTGAACGAACCGTCAGTCGTGGCCTACACAATCAAAGACGGCGTCAAAAAAGCCTTGGCCTTTGGCGAAGATGCAAAACTGATGTTGGGCCGTACTCCAGGCTCGATCGAGGCGATCCGCCCGATGCGTGACGGCGTGATTGCGGATTTCGATGTGGCCGAAGAGATGATCAAACACTTCATCCGCAAAGTACACAAACGTTCAACCCTGACAAAACCACGTGTGATTGTCTGTGTGCCCCACGGCGCGACCCCCGTTGAAAAACGCGCCATTCGCCAGTCGGTTCTGTCCGCTGGTGCGCGCAAAGCGGGTCTGATCGCTGAACCGATTGCTGCGGCCATCGGTGCGGGTATGCCAATCACGGACCCGACGGGCAGCATGGTTGTGGATATCGGCGGCGGAACCACCGAAGTTGCGGTCATGTCGCTCGGTGATATCGTTTACGCCCGTTCGGTGCGTGTCGGCGGTGACCGTATGGACGAGGCGATTATTTCCTATCTGCGTCGTCAACAAAACCTTCTGGTGGGCGAAAGCACTGCTGAGCGGATCAAAACATCCATCGGCACGGCGCGTATGCCTGACGACGGGCGTGGCACGTCACTGGAAATTCGCGGGCGCGACCTGTTGAATGGTGTTCCCAAAGAAATCGAAGTGACGCAGGCACAGATTGCAGATGCTTTGGCAGAGCCTGTGCAGCAGATTTGCGAAGCGGTAATGACCGCGCTGGAATCTACGCCGCCCGATTTGGCGGCGGACATTGTGGATCGTGGTGTGATGCTGACGGGTGGCGGTGCGCTGCTGGGCGAATTGGATCTGGCCTTGCGCGAACAAACGGGTTTGGCGATTTCGGTTGCGGATGAAAGCCTGAACTGCGTGGCGCTCGGCACGGGCAAAGCGCTGGAGTATGAAAAACAACTGCTTCATGTTATTGATTTCGATAGCTAAGTCTATGAAAGCAACCAATGGCCGTACAAAACGACAGTGACGTCTATTTTCGCCGCGTCGTGCGACGCGTGCTTGTCTCTGTGCTGTTGGTGTTTTTGTTTGCGACCTTCCTGATTTGGCGCATTGATAATCCGCGGGCCGAGCGGTTCCGTATGGCTGTTATCGACAAGGTTGTGCCCAACCTTGAATGGGTACTCGCCCCTGTTGCGCATGTGTCAAACATGATCGCAGACGCGCAAAGTTATTCACGGATTTACCAGCAAAACCAAGAGCTTCGCCGTGAATTACAACAGATGAAAGCGTGGAAAGAAGCAGCGATTCAGTTGGAACAAAAGAACGCCAAGCTGCTTGATCTGAACAATGTAAAGCTGAACCCGAAGCTGACGTTTACCACGGGCGTTGTGTTGACCGACAGTGGCAGTCCGTTCCGCCAATCCGCGCTGATCAACATTGGGCGTCACGATGGTGTGGTTGATGGCTGGGCCGCCATGGATGGGCTGGGCCTTGTGGGGCGGATTTCGGGGGTTGGCAACAATTCGGCGCGGGTGCTGTTTTTGACAGACAGTTCCAGCCGCATCCCCGTTGAAGTCACCCCTTCAGGGCAAAAAGCCATCCTCGCGGGTGACAACACGCCCCTGCCCCCATTGGAATTTGTGGATGGTGTGGATCAAGTGCGCGCGGGTGATCGCGTGGTCACAACAGGTGACGGCGGAGTGTTTCCGCCCGGTTTATTGGCAGGCACTGTGTTTTTGGGCGGAGATGGTCGCTTGCGGGTGAAACTGGCGGCAGATTACCGCCGTCTGGAATTCCTGCGCGTGATCCGTCATTTGCCAGCCGCCCCAATTTCAGAGCCAGGTCGATTGGTTGGGCCCACATTGCCCGGTCAAATTACAGTGAGCGAGTGATGGAAGACGTCTCTGCGTTTCGGCTGTGGATGTACCGCGCCAGCTTTGTTGGCATTGGATTGCTGTGTGTGTTGTGGTCGATCATCCCGTTTGACCTTAGCGCGGATGCCCTGCCTGTTCCTGATCTTTTCTATTGCGTTACAATGGCTTATGTCGTGCGCCGCCCTGAATACGTTCCAATTTGGGCCGTTTTTTTCGTCTTCTTCATGCGCGATATCCTGACCCAAGCCCCCCTCGGTCTGTTCACGCTTTTGGTGGTCATGGGATCAGAGGTAGTGCGCGCCAACATCCAAGCCTTTCGCGAGTACATCTTTGGCCTTGAATGGCTTTGGGTTGCCACCATATTTGTGGCTATCACGCTTATTCAACAGTCACTGCTTGCACTGACCTTGTCTGACACGCCGCGCCTTTTGGAACAGGTTTTGCTTATCCTTTTCACAGTGCTGGTTTACCCTGTTATCGTAGGGGTGATGAAATACGGATTTGGAATCATTCGTCCCCGACCGGGCGAATTGGATGCTTGGGGTAAACGGTTATGAGACGCCCGCAGAAACCTGGAAAATTGCGCCAACTGTTGACGCGCCGCGCCATTGTTTTGGCGGGGATGCAGGCGGGTGTGATCGGTGCGCTTGGCTGGCAGATGCGGCGTATTGCGGTGGAACAAAACCAATCCTTTCGCCTGCTGGCCGAAGAAAACCGCGTTAACATTCGTCTGATCCCCCCCGTGCGCGGGCTGGTGTTTGATCGCCTCGGCACGCCGCTGGCGTACAATGAGCCGAACTACAAGATTGAGATGGTGCGCGAACAATCAGACGACCCCGAAGGCGTGCTGCGCCGTTTGGCAACGATTGTGCCAATCACTGAAGAAGACATCGCACTAGCGCTCGAAGAAATGAAAAAGCGGCGTGGGTTCGTGCCAGTAACTGTGGCCCAAGATTTAGACTGGGAACATATCGCAGCCGTCAGCGCCAACGCCCCTGCGTTGCCTGGCATCACGCCCGAGTTGGGACACTATAGGATCTACCCGCAAGCCGATGATTTTGCACATATTATGGGCTATGTCGGACCTGTGTCCGACTACGACCTAAGCAGGACAGATGATGATGACCCGCTCCTTTTGATCCCACGTTTTCAGATCGGCAAGAACGGTGTCGAAAAGCAGGTAGAACGGCCGTTGCGCGGCAAAGCAGGTGTGAAACGGATCGAAGTAAATTCCATTGGTCGCGTCATGCGAGTGCTGGGTCGTGAAGAAAGCGAAGCTGGCGTAAACGTACAGTTAACCATCGACCACCGTTTGCAAAAATACGCGCTGGAACGGTTGGGCGATGAAAGCGCGTCAGCCGTGGTCATGGACGTGCGCAACGGCGATTTGTTAACGATTGCCTCCGCGCCAAGCTTTGATCCCAACAAATTTGTGCG
>CALLAV010000277.1 GCA_938001995.1 uncultured Amylibacter sp.
TCTGGATCTGGTGCGTATCAGTGCGAGCCTTGGTGTAACCAGCCGTGCCAACGCCATGACCTTCGCCACCGAAAGCGGCGGGGACGTGACCTTTAACTTCACCACTGGCGATGTGCTGGTCGTTGAAAACACGACGATTGCTGACCTGACGGACGATTTGTACATCGTGTAAACATGGCGCGGCCTACAGGCCGCGCTAAACATCTTTCATTGGATCTATAGGGCAAGGGCCGCCAAAAGCGTGTCCCGCTTGGCATCGGACTTTGCCATAGATTTCGTGATCGCGCCGCGTTGCATGATGTGGAAATGATCAGAGTTCGCATAAGCAAATTCAAAGTTTTGTTCGACCAAAATGATCGCCATATCCCCACGGCTGCGCAGCACATCAATGGTGCGTCCGATCATCTGAATGATGTTTGGCTGAATACCTTCTGTCGGTTCATCCAAAAGCAAAACTTTGGGACGCGCGATCAACGCGCGGGCAATAGACAGTTGCTGTTGCTGCCCACCTGAAAGGTCCCCACCCCGCCGCGATTTCATCTCGGCCAGAACAGGGAACAAATCATAGATATCATCGGGAATTTTGCGCTGGTCCCTTGGTAGGCAGGCAAAACCGGTCTCCAAGTTTTCTTCCACGGTCATGACCGCGAAAACTTCGCGCCCCTGAGGAACATATCCGACACCCGCCTTGGCGCTCAGCGTGGCTTGACCTGATGGCAAGCCAGTCCCGTCGAGAGTCACGGAGCCGCTGTAAAACGGATGGCGTCCTGCAATCGCTTTTAACAAGCTGGTTTTGCCAACACCGTTTGTGCCTGTCACACAAGTGACCTGCCCAACAGGCGCTGTCAGCGTGATGTCGTGGAGGATCTGGGATTGCCCGTATTTCAGGCTTAGATCATTAGTCTCTAACATCGGTGCGCCCCAAATAAACATCAATGACGGTCTGGTTTTTGGTCACATGATCCAGCGATCCTTCTGCCAAAACCGATCCTTCGTGCAGGACAGTAACCTTGCAATTCAGCCGCCGCACAAATTCCATATCGTGTTCCACGACGATCACCGCGCGGGTTTCTGCCGCCTTTTTCAGGATGTTGGTTGTGTGTTCGCGTTCATGCGCAGTCATCCCCGCTGCGGGTTCATCCACCAACAACAAACGCGGGCTTTGGGCCAGCAGCATTCCAATTTCCAACCACTGTTTTTGCCCGTGGCTCAACTCACCCGCAAGGCGGGGTAGGTGATCGGTCAGATTGGTTTCCTGCGCAATCTCCATCAGACGTGCGGTTCCTTGATCCGACTTCTTATAGAACAGAACGGAAAACGGTCCTCTTGGGTTTTCCAGCGCCATGGCCAAGTTTTCACGCACTGTTTGGGCCTCAAACACTGTGGGTTTTTGAAACTTTCGCCCGATCCCCAGCATGGCAATTTGGCTTTCTGACATGCCAATCAACGACCGGTTTTCATCCCCAAACAGGATCGTGCCCGTGTCAGGTTTCGTTTTGCCTGTGATGATGTCCATAAACGTCGTCTTACCCGCGCCGTTAGGGCCGATCACCGCACGCAGCTCTGGTTCGCCAATGTTCAGGGACAGATTGTTGATGGCTTGAAACCCGTCAAAGGATTTGCAGATGCCAGACATTTCCAAAAGCGAACTCATGATTTGCGCACCAATTTATCAAATAACCCACCTATGCCGTTCGGAGCAAACAAGGTGACCAACACAAAGGTCAGACCCAGCAAAACCAGCCACCAATCGACCCATTGGATTTCGTAGAAACCAAGGTTGATGTTGGGCGCGCCACCCCCTGTGAACCAGCTTGAAAAAAGCGACACAAGCGCGGCCCCGATGACCGCACCGTACAAGCGACCCCGCCCGCCAATGGCGACCCAGACAGCCAGATATATCGACGCGATGGGAGCAATTTCGGCGGGGTTAATGATACCTGCTTGCGGGTAATAGAGCGCACCTGCAATGCCTGCGACAATGGCAGTGATCGTAAAGACGAACAGCTTGTAACTTTCAACATGGTAGCCAAGGAACCGCGCACGAGATTCATCCTCGCGGATGGCTTGGATGATGCTGCCAAGTTTACTGTCGGTGATCCACGCGAACAGCAGATAGCCAAAGCCCAGCGCGAGGGCCGAAGCGAGGAAAAAGACGATGGACACGGCATCTTGTCCGCTGTCTGCGAACCCTGGGATATTTTGCAGGCCCGAAAGGCCATTGTTGCCCCGCAATCCGCTGTCGTTTTGGAACAGGTACAAAGACAGCGCCAAGGTCATCGCTTGGGTAAGGATCGACAGATACACACCAGTAACGCGGCTGCGAAACGCGAGCCAACCAAAGATCAAGGCAAGCACACCCGGTACGATCAAAACAAGGGCCAGTTGAATGTAGAGATTATCGGCAAAGGTCCACAGCAGCGGAAATTCAGACGAGCCGACAACCCCGAAGATTTGATTGCCAATGGCGTCGGAAATCTCATTTGGTGTGGGTGGAATGATTTGGCCGGACAGGCTGTTTACGACGATGATTTCCGTGCGCGCATACATCAGCCACATGCCGATGGCATAGCCACCGATCCCAAAAAACGCGAAATGACCGAGCGAAAGGATTCCGCAATACCCCCAGACCACATCCATGGCGATTGCGATTAGACAAAGGCAGAGGGTTTTGCCCAAGGTCTTTACAAAAGAAGTAGAGATAAGGCCCGCACCCGTTGCCTCTGACAACAGTGCAACGATGGCCGTGAACAGGCCAAGTGCGGCCAGAAAGTACAACACGGATGGATTGCGTGATATGAAACTTTTACGCGGTATGGGGTGTGCTTTGGGCATGAATCAATCCGACGCTGCGCGACCCTTAGGGGCAACGATGCCCTTGGGTCGGAATTGGATGAAAAGGATGATGAAAAGGATCATGTAGGTTTGCGCAGCCAGCGTATTTGAAGGGTTCAACCATTCGATCCCTTTCTGCAAGAAGCCGATCAAACCAGCGCCCGCCAACGTGCCAAAGATTGAGCCAACGCCGCCCACAACCACAGTCATGAAACTTTGCACGATATAGGCCGCGCCCATTTCTGACGTGACTTGGGCATAAAGGCCAATGCCGACACCTGCGACACCCGCAATGCCAGAACCGAGCCCAAAGGTTAGCATGTTGATACGATCAGGATTGATGCCCATGGACGCCGCCATGCCACGGTTTTGGGTAACGGCCCGCACCTCTAAGCCGAGGCGGGTTTTCTTGAGGATAAACAACAGAAGGAACAAGAAAATCAGCGCCAGCACGAAGATTGCAATGCGGATGTAACTGATCTGGATCACGTCAGAAATCACCAACGCCCCACCGAGCCAATCGGGTGACGTCAGCGGTCGGGCCTGCGTGCCAAAAACGTTTTTGGCGATTTGTTGCAATGCGATGGAAATGCCGAACGTCGCGAGCAGCGTCTCTAGTGGGCGATGATACAGATGGCGGATCACCAGCCGTTCCAGCGCCACACCCGCGCCAAAAGTAATCGCAAAAGCCAACGGCAAAGCGACCAAAAGCGAGATAGTGTAATCAGGAACGATCAATTGCACGACATAGCCTGTGTAGGCCCCCATCATGATATATTCGCCGTGCGCCATATTGATCACGCCCATCTGCCCAAAGGTGATCGCAAGGCCAATGGCGGC
>CALLAV010000278.1 GCA_938001995.1 uncultured Amylibacter sp.
TCAAACACCGATTTGGATCGGTCCACATACCCCCGCGGCGCAACCGCAATGAACGGCTCGTTCATCAACGTATGCACTTCCATCCACTTTGATGTGATATCCAAATCCGCCGCCACAACGATGTCGAGCGAGCGGGATTCCAGCGCCTCTGCCAGCGCGTAGCTGCTGGCACTTTCCAGCAAAAACTGACAGCCCTTTAAGGCACCCGCCAACTGCACCATCAGCGCAGGGGTCACATCCGCATCAAAATCCTCAATCACTCCAAGGCGCAGGCGTGTCATTTTGGAAAAGTTATAAACCGCCAACTCTGCCTTGGCCTGATTGGCCTCTGACAGAATGGTTTGCGCACGTTTCAAAAACACCGCGCCCGCGCTCGTCAATTGTTGGGGCCGCGTTGTGCGGTCCAACAAAATCGCGCCGAGCGCATTTTCCAGATTGGTCAGCTGTTGGGAAACAGACGAAACACTTGCCGACAAACGCTTTGCAGCGGCCGACACCGATCCCTCTTCGACGGCGGCGATGAACACTTCAATCGCCCAAAGCGATAATTTTCCCGGGGTTTCAACCATACTTGCTATTAGGCGCGTAACCACCCGCGCGGCAAGGGATTTCTTTTGGTTTAGGCCGAGCGGCGACGCACATGCTGTAACACGGTTTCCGTGTGATCCAAGAAACTCTCTACGATGGGCGCATTCACCGAGTCTTTATCCCACAGCGCCAGAAAATGCGTATGTTCCAGCGACAGGTGTTTCAAAACCTGCACAAACCGCCCGCGATTGACGTCTTCATTAACCAATGAATGGGGCAGCACAGCCAACCCAGCGCCTGACAAGCACATGCGATACAGGATCGACACATCATCACATTTCATCCGAAACGGAATATCTGTCATCAGCGTGTGTGTTTCAGACAAAAATGCGCGCGCCCATTCCTGACTGCCAAAGCCATAGCACATCAGCAATGGGATTTTGGTGAGCACCTCTCGCGGTTCAATGCGTTCAATCCGTTCGGCTAGATCAGGGGCAGCGTAGAACCCACCGCCGCCGCCAAACAGATCTCTTTGGGCGATGCTCTTGTGATCTAGTTTATTGATTCCAATGGTCAAATCCACTTCATCATGGATTGGGTGGCGCTGTTCGTTTTCAAATCTCAACTCCATTTGAACCTTGGGATGCGCCAGTAAAAAATCCTCAACTATATTGGACAACACGCCACCCGACAGCATCTTTGGCACGGAAACAATCAGCTTTCCCGTTTGCTCTTGTCCATCAGCCGAAAGGCCATCCAAACCGACCTTTGCTGCATCCACCATTTTACGCGCCGACGCTACCAACTTAGCGCCCTGAGGCGTTGGCACGATAACCCGTGACGAACGATCCAGCAGGACGCAATCCCACCGTTCTTCCAAAGATTTGATGTTTTGTGAAATCACCGAAGCAGAGACGTTCAGCCGCTCGGCAGCGGATTGAAATGATCCCTCTTCCAAAACTGTGTCAAGCATCGCAAGAGAGCGCAAACTTTCGATCACTACCAATGTTCCCGATTACTACATTTGTTAAATGTTAGGTTAGCGAAAAAAAATAGACCAAACAATCAAGGATTGAGGAGCTGCATAGGTTTCTAACGGAAAACTGGCAATAACCTCACGTAAAGGTTTCTAATCTATGGGCAATTCCGATGGGACGCGCATAGGTCGCCCAAGGCGCTTTTCGTCGTCAGGCGCGCTCAGTCCCCCTAGGAAAGCAACCAAAGCGGCAATATCGTCCTCTGACATCGGCATTTTTGCAATTGATATGGATTGAATAAGGGACGTTTTTGTTAGGGCATCTTCCATCAGAGCAAAATCATCCAAAGGCCCGTCATAGGGCAGCAAGGTCACATCCGCAGGGCGCCATTGCGCCAGCGCACGGCCCGGATCGCTGTGATGACGGATAATCGCATCAAGCGTCTTAAACGCGCCGTTGTGTCCATAGGGGGCAGTTTTCGTCACATTGCGCAAAAATGGCGTGCGAAACCGATAAGCATCCGAAGGATGATCCGTAACGGCCATACGGCCAAGATCACGCGCCACAGGATCAAAGCGGCGGGTCAACCCCGGGCCAAATTGTGGCGTTCCGATGCTATGAAACGCCTGATCCGACAAAAGGCTCCCGCTGTGACAGACAGAACAGCCTGCATCGCCATAAAACAGGTGCAGACCCAATTCCTGTTGCGATGTTAACGCGTCTTTTTCACCCTTTAGATAGTGATCAAAAGGCGTATTAAACGCGCGAAATTCCACATCAACAAAATCTGCTAGGGCATTCACAATATGTGATATTTCCACATCCGTTACGCCGTAAGCCGTCTCAAACATGGTGCGGTATTGCGCGTTATCAGCCACACGTGCGGCGATGATCGACCACGCCTTTACCGCGTTATCGCTAGCTGCCAAAGCCACGTCGTTTTCATTGGGATCCCCCGCCATTTCAGTCCGAGCAATCAGCGGAAACAGCATTTGCGCTGCCAAAACAGACGACAGCCCATCAGGTAGACGAGCCCCCGCTGGGGTTTTGAACCCGTCCACTTGTTGTTCCACCCGACCGTCATGGAACAACACGCGCACGCCCGATGCACCCAGGTTCCATAACCCCGGTGCGTTACGCGATTGGCGAACAATCGCATTCCCCTGCACGCGATCAGGACCAAGACCGATGCCGCCTTCCCCGAAACCCAGCGCAACCCCATCGCCAGACCCAAACGCTGGGTTGTGACAGGTCGCGCAAGAAATGTTGCGATTGCCCGACAACAACGGATCGTAAAACAACAATTGCCCCAGTCTTGCTTGCGCGGCATCAACCTGCGTAAATGCGGCATCCGTGAGCGGTTTTGGCAGGTCTTGCGCCCCCGCCACACCCGCAAAAAACACGCTGAACCAAAGGCTTATCCAATGCGAACGTTTCTTTTTTTGTGCTGTCTCGCCCTGCCCGCCCATGCCGATATGCAGACCGCGCGGGATGCTTTTACCAATGGGCAGTTTGCGAAGGCGGTCGAAAATCTGAAGCCAGCTGCAAACGCGGGCAATGCCGAAGCTGAGTTTTTGTTGGGCAATATTTACATGATCGGTATGGGAACCGCTAAAAATCAGACGCGAGGGTTCGAATTTTACCTGCGTGCGGCGCTCAAAGGGCATCCAGCAGCCCAGCTTCGTTTGGTGAATGCCTACACTCTTGGACAAGGCACACAAATGGATCCGATCCGTGCTTATGTTTGGGCGGAACTGGCCACCATTGGCCGTGCTACTGGCATCGGGGATCAGGCGCAGCGCTTGCGCGATGCCCTGTCGCACAGTGATCGCGAATTGGCCGATGAATTGATCCAAGATTACCGCACCTACCTGTTTCCGTTGGAAAAAGACTAACACCCAAGTGCAACAGCGCGAAACCCGTTTTCGCGAAACTGTGTTCCCCCCTTTTCGTTGCCACAATCCCCGCCTATAACGCCTGCAAACAGACCAGAGGCCCGCCCATGCGCACCGCTACCATCACACGCGACACCGCTGAAACAGCTATCACCGTTGAAATAAACCTCGATGGAACAGGTATTTACGACAATGAAACGGGCGTTGGTTTCTTCGATCACATGCTCGATCAATTGTCCCGCCATGCGCTGATTGATATGAAAATTCGCGCCAAGGGCGATCTGCACATCGACGATCACCACACCGTAGAAGACGTGGGATTGGCGCTCGGCAAGGCCCTGACAGAAGCCGTGGGTGATAAACGCGGCATCCGCCGTTATGGCTCCTGCTTGCTGCCGATGGACGACGCACTTGTTCGTTCCGCGCTCGATCTGTCAGGACGTCCGTATTTGGTGTGGAAAGTGGACATGCCAACAGCCAAAATCGGCAGCTTTGACACAGAACTGGTGCGCGAATTTTTTACCGCCTTTGCCATGCAAGGCGGGATCACTTTGCACGTTGAAGCGCTCGACGGGTTCAACAGCCACCACATTGCCGAGGCCGCGTTCAAATCCGTGGCACAGGCCCTGCGTGCGGCACTTGAAACTGATCCGCGCAAAGCAGACGCCATCCCATCGACCAAAGGCACGCTGTCGGAATGATCACCGCTATCGTTGACTACAATTCAGGCAACCTGCGGTCCGCCGAGAAATCGTTCCAGCGCATGGCGGCCGAGGTAAACGGAGGCGAAATCATCGTCACCCCGGATCCTGAAGTCGTGCGCAAAGCAGACCGCGTGGTCCTACCTGGTGTTGGCGCTTTTGCCGACTGCCGCCGTGAACTGGGTGCAATTGACGGCCTGTTCGGTGCGATTGAGGAAAAGGTCAAAGCCGGCAACCCCTTCATGGGCATCTGTGTCGGTATGCAAATGATGGCCACTTGGGGCCGTGAACACGGCGATCACAGAGGTTTTGACTGGATCAAAGGCGAAGTGGTTGCCTTAACACCAAACGATCCATCCCTTAAAATCCCCCACATGGGTTGGAACGAGTTGGCCGAAACGCCAGACCACCCCATTTTTGACGGCATCGGCGCAGGGGATCACATCTATTTTGTGCATTCCTACCACTTGGTCCCAGAAAACCGCACAGACGTGGTCGCTACCTGCGATTACGGCGGCGAAATCATCGCAGCTGTGGGCCGTGACAACATCATCGGCACACAATTCCACCCAGAAAAAAGCCAATCAACCGGCCTGCGATTGATTGGCAATTTCTTAAAGTGGAAACCTTAAGCGCTTAGTTTACGCGAGCCCATTTACCACCACTGCGACACACGCCCAGAACACAACCTTTTACGTTCAAGCTATTGCCAGACAAAACCAGTTTACCAGAATAGGTTTTGTTCCGATCAGGGGACCAAACTTTGCCGTCGCCATAGTTGCCGCCGCCTTTGTTGACCATGTCCCACATCAGTTTTTTGCCTTGGTTCTCGGATTTGAAGGCTTTGCCGTTCTTGTCAAACGACTTGACCAATGTCCCACAAATCTTGGACCCGCAGGCCGCGACTTTGATGTGGCCTGAATTGCCATTGTCATCCGCAATGGTTTTCCAAGTGCCAAAGATATCATCCGCAAATGTTGGCGTTGCAAACGCTGCCATCACTGCGATCAATGCTAATTTTTTCATGCTTCTCTCCCATGTTGCGCGCGAACCATGCAAATCCATGACCAAAGCGTCAAGCAAAACCCAAGGTAAAGCGCCAACCCTTTGCAATTCCCCGCCTATGGCAGTATCCCACGTCCGAAGACGCTGAAAACGGACCAGCCCATGATTCTTTACCCCGCGATTGACCTCAAAGACGGTGCCTGCGTGCGCCTTTATAAGGGCGAAATGGATCAAGCGACTGTATTCAACGACGACCCTGCCGCCCAAGCAAAGGCCTTTGTGGATCAAGGCTGCGACTGGCTACACCTTGTGGATCTGAACGGCGCATTTGCGGGAGAACCTGTGAACGCCAAACCTGTCGAGGACATCCTCAAAACCTGCAAAGTGCCCGCCCAGCTT
>CALLAV010000279.1 GCA_938001995.1 uncultured Amylibacter sp.
GCGGGGCACGTTGCGCACGATTGGGGCGACGACATGGGCGGAGTATAAGAAGCACATCGAAAAAGACCCTGCGTTGACGCGGCGGTTCCAAGTTGTGGCGGTTGAAGAACCCGACATTCCAAAGGCGATCATGATGATGCGGGGCATCGCGTCGATGTTGGAGAGCCACCATAAGGTGCAGGTTCTGGACGAAGGCATTGAGGCGGCGGTGAGCCTGTCTGCGCGGTATATTCCTGCGCGCCAATTGCCTGATAAATCGGTTTCGGTCTTGGACACGACCTGTGCGCGGGTAGCAGTCTCGCAACATGCGGTGCCTGCCGAAGTCGATGATTGTCGCAAGCGGATTGATGCGCTGACCACGGAGTTGGAGATCATCGATCGGGACGAAACGGCGGGCTACGACGTCGATGTCCGGCGGACTAAGATTTCGGCGGATAAAGAGGCCGCCGAGGCAGAGTTGGTTGAACTCGACAAGCGTTGGGAAGCGGAGAAAGAAGTAGTTGGTGCAATCCTCGATCTGCGGGCCAAACTGCGGGACGGCAACGGTTCGGTCGATACCGAGGATGATCCAGTGGGCGAAGATGCACCTGCGATGGACCCAGGCGAGCGCGATGCGTTGATGGCCGAGTTGAAAGCGAAGAATGCAGAGCTGGATGAATTGCAGGGTGAAAACGCGCTGATCCTACCGATTGTCGATGCGCAGGCGGTTGCCACGGTTGTGGGTGACTGGACGGGCATTCCTGTGGGCAAGATGGTCAGCGATGAGTTGGACACGGTTCTGAATTTGGAAACGCATCTGGCGAAACGGGTGATTGGCCAAGACCATGCGATGAAAATGATCGCCAAGCGTATTCAGACGAGCCGTGCAGGATTGGACAATCCGAACAAGCCGATTGGTGTGTTCATGTTGGCAGGGACGTCGGGTGTGGGTAAAACCGAAACGGCGTTGGCGCTGGCTGAAGTGCTATATGGTGGTGAGCAGAATGTAATCACCATCAACATGTCCGAGTATCAAGAGGCGCATACGGTATCGAGCCTGAAAGGCGCGCCTCCGGGCTATGTCGGGTATGGCGAGGGCGGTGTGCTGACCGAAGCCGTGCGTCGTAAGCCGTATTCTGTGGTCTTGCTCGACGAGGTGGAAAAGGCCCACCCAGATGTGCATGAGGTGTTTTTCCAGGTGTTTGACAAAGGCGTGATGGAAGACGGCGAAGGGCGTGTGATTGATTTCAAGAACACGCTGATTTTGCTAACGTCGAATGCGGGCTCTGATCTGATTATGGACTTGTGTGCGGACCCTGATTTGATGCCTGATATTGAAGGTATCACCAAGGCGCTGCGCGATCCGTTGTTGAAGATTTTCCCAGCGGCACTGTTGGGGCGTTTGGTGACGATCCCGTATTATCCGCTGTCACCAGATATGATCGGCAAGATCACGGCGCTGCAATTGAACCGTATCAAAAAGCGGGTCACGGAAACGCACGGTGTGCCGTTTGAATACACGGATGCAGTGGTGCAAACGATTGTGGATCGTTGTCAGGAATTGGAATCTGGCGGCCGTATGATCGACGCGATTGTAACGAACACGATGCTGCCCGATATCTCCTCGGAGTTCCTAAAACGGATGATGCAGGGCAAATCTGTGGATAAAGTTGCGATTGATGCCAAAGATGGTGAGTTTAGCTACAGTTTTGACTGAAGCAGCGCCGTAAGTTGGGTGTAGGCGATGCGAATCCCGTGTCGCCGCACCAAACAAACAGAAGGTGTTCCATGACAACGTGTGTTTTGGAAATGACAGCAAAGCGAGGACCACATGGCCAATAAAGAGCCATATGCGATTGAGATGTACGGCGATTATAGTGACACTTCAGTCAAGCTGGTCGCTGGTATCATTGAGGGCGAGATCAATGGCTTGCCCAAGGCGACGATTGAGTTCGTGTCCTCGGATCGCTTGCTGAAACTGGAAGAGTTTGTTGGCAACGACATGGGATTTTCCATCGTCGGTGCAGAGGAAAAAACACAACGGTTTTATGGGACCTGTATTTCGGCGGAGTATAAAGGCTCGCCCACTGGTGATGCGCATTATTTTGCAGAAATCCGCCCTTGGCTGTGGTTCCTAACGCGGTCAGAGAACAACCGTATCTTCCAGAACATGACGACCACGGCAATCATTCAGAAGATCCTTGGCGATTACAATTTCAGTGGTGATTTGGACACCAAACATGCGGGGTCCGACCCGGAACGAGAGTACTGCGTCCAGTACCGTGAGACGGATTTCGATTTTATCAAACGTCTGTGTGAAGAAGACGGCATTTATTTCTATTTCGACTTTCTAAAGGATGGCGTGAAGCTGATCCTTGCGGACAGCGCATCCACGCATCAGAACATGGAAGGGGATCACGAAATTCCGTTCCGTGATGATGAGGCGGAACAACAACTCGATCATATCTACAAATGGGAATCGATTGAAAAAGTAACCAGCGGAAAGATCACGCTGGAGGATTACAACTTTGAAAAGCCAAAGGCGGATTTGAGAGCGACTGCATCCATTGCGAAGGGCAAACATTCGCATAAGGACTATGAGGTTTACAAATATCCGGGCCGTTACCGCGAAGTGGGAGATGGCGAGACTTTTGCGACAACGATGATGGAGGCCGAAGCGGCGGGCCATCAGCGGTGGCGCGGCGAAGGCAACGCCCACAACATGTGGGTGGGACAGGTGTTTGATCTGATTGACCACCCGCGTCACGCGGCCAAGGATATGAACACGTTTTTGATCACCAATGCCAAACAGTATTTCCGCCTAGAAGCGGATCAAGCTGACAAGGCGCTGTCCTTGTTGGAAGATGTGGAAGAGTTCGGCCTGACAGCGTTTGAACATTCGCGCATCATGATTGAAACGGTTCTGAAATCTAAAGCGTTTCGCATGCCGTTCACCACCAAAAAGCCAGAGATTTCGGGCGTGCACACAGCTGTTGTCACAGGGGCTGGTGGCGACGAAATTGGCGTTGATAAATACGGTCGTATCAAAGTGCAGTTCCATTGGGACCGCGATGGTAAGAACGACGACAAAACCACCTGTTGGGTGCGTACGATGATGCCTTGGACGGGCAAAGGCTGGGGCATGGCGGCGTTGCCGCGCGTCGGCCAAGAGGTTGTGATTCAGTTTGAAGAAGGCGATCCAGATCGGCCCATGTGTATGGGGATGCTGTATAACGCCGACACGATGCCACCCTATGCGTTGCCCGCCAATGCAACGCGAACGGGGATTAAAACCAATTCGTCCAAGGGGGGCGGCGGCTATAACGAGCTGATGTTTGAAGACAAAAAAGGCAGCGAGTTGTTGCGGTTGGAAGCGGAAAAAGACTTTTTCCAAGTGGCGCAGAACAACGCGCATATCAAGGTCGGCTATCCGCATGAAAGCGACACGGTTGAGGCTGCGGCCAACGGCACTGAAAGCATGAAGCTGGAAGTCAAAAACAACCTCGATGAGATTGTCGAAACGGGTGATCACACAATGACCGTGAAAGCGGGCGACGAGATTGTGAAGATCAAACAGGACAAGAAAGACACCATTGAAGGCGATTTCATCACCGAGATTACCCACGACAAAAAATCCACGATCAAGCAAGGCGATGTGCA
>CALLAV010000280.1 GCA_938001995.1 uncultured Amylibacter sp.
TCATCGCGACCAAACCCGATATTTTCAACAACGGTCCCAGACAACAATGTGCTGTCTTGACTGACCATGGATATCTGATCGCGCAAAGAATTCAGCGTCAGCTTGGTGATGTCCTGACCATCCAACAGAATTTGCCCATCCGTTGTGTCAAACAAACGGGGCAACAAATTGAACACAGTAGATTTACCCGCACCAGACCGCCCAACGAAGGCAAAGGTTTGTCCGGGCTCAATGGTCAGATTGATGTCATTCAACGCCTTGTAGCCGTCAGGGTAAGTGAACCCCACATCTCTAAATTCGATCCGCCCTTCGGCGCGATCAGTTAGAGTCTGCTCTCCACCTTTGATTTGGTTCTTTGTATCGAACAACCCGTATACACGTTCCAGCGCGGCGACCCCTTGGGACCCGACCGCAAAGGCTTGGCTCAACTTACGACCTGGATTCGTAAGAACACCCAGCGCTGTGATCAGCCCAATCATGCCTGCAATATCAATTGCCCCGGATTGAATGCGTACCGCCGCTTGAAACAACGTCACAGCAACCGCAATACCCGCTAAGGCTTCGACCAATGGCGACAGCGAAGACTGCCATTTTACCAAACGAATGCGCAACCGAAACAAGCTGTCAAAATTTACGCGCGCATTACGCTTCATTTTGTCTTCAAGTTGGTACGTCCGAACCATGCGAATACCAGACAAGCCCTCGTTCACGGACTTGGTCATGTCGGCAATTTCTTCTTGTACGCTTTTGGAAATCTCGCGGATACGCGACCCAGCTATCCCAACAGGTAGAAAGACCAAAACAAAAATGCACAACAAACCGAGCGTCATCGCCCAATCAATCGACAACATCACTATAACGGTGGCAATGACAGTTAAAACATCGCGCACCGACCCGAAAACGGCGCTGGTTGCACCAAGCACCACCGAGATATCCGCTGAAAACCGCGCCGCAATGGCCGCAGGAGATTCCGCCAACAGCTTGCTAAGGTCCATATCCACCAAAGAATCATACATCTTCTTTTGCAGGTCCGCTTGAACACTGCTGAGAATACGGTTTTGTAAATTCACGTTCAGGTAATGGGCCACACTGCGCGTCAAAGTCAGTGCTACGATACTTAGCGGTGCCCAATACATCACCGTCGGATCAGCGCTTTCCAGCCCAGAAATCGCAAATTCCATGAACTTGGCATAGCCCGCCGTAGTCAGAGCGATCACAATCATAAAAAACACGGACAAAACGATCAGCTGCCAGTGGCCTTTGATCCAGCCGCTCCACAGCCGTCCATAGGCCCCGCGCGCGCTCATTGGTTGCCCTGTCGAAAGTTCCGTTTCCATGCTCTCGTTCATTGCCACTTTAGTTAGATCGACTCGTTCGCGCGTCTGGTGATCGTTGTTGCCCGATACTAATCCTTGTAACGCCGATTGGACAGTCTAATTCTGTGCGCACCCTGACGCCTTGCACGGTATCCGATTTTTAAATAGGTAAAGGCTATATTTACGTCTTTGGAGCCATACCGAATGGACTACACTTTCAGCCCACCGCGCTTACCGAGTTTGGCCCGTTGGATCAATCTTTACAAAAGCTATCCGGGGTCAAGCGTCCTGCGCGCACTTGAGTATGAGCAACTCAACGCAATGACCATAAAAGGCAAAGTGTTAGACGTAGGTGGTGGGAAAAATGCACGCTACGCGAAATTCCTGACAGATGCTGACACCGTTGAAAGCGTAAATATCGACCCCGAAATCGCACCAACATACTTGTTGGAACCGGGGCAGCCGTTTCCCATCGAAGACAATACCTTTGACAATGCCGTTTGCATGAACACGCTAGAGCACATCTATGATGCAAAGTTTGTGATCAACGAGACCTACCGCGTTTTAAAACCAGGCGGAACCGCCGTCATCACAATACCTTTTCTTTTTCGTTTGCACGGCCACCCCGATGATTTCTTCCGTGGCACGCCAAGCTGGTGGGAAGAATCGATAAAGCAGGCAGGGTTCAGCAAAATGGAACTAACGCCGCTTGTCTGGGGCCGTTACACAACAGGTCGTTCTATCACTGGATATCGCGGTCCATTTACAAGGTTTCGCTTCCACCTTACGCACCTGAAAGATCTGATTTACGCCAAACTGTCATTCCGTGGAACACATTATGACGGTAAACGCGGTGGCCGTATCACAGGCGTTTCTTCGGGTTGGTTCATAACCGCAACGCGCTAAACCGCCCATGCAGAAAGCCGTTTTCATGTACTTGAACGACTCCAAAACAAACCTTTTTGAACGCCCTGCTAGAATCGCAAAAATGTCGCGCCATTTGGCCATTCTGTTTGTGCGCGAAGGGTAGGACGCTATGTGGCCGTCATATGTAATTAATCTGGCAGATAACACGGCCAGAATGGAAAACTCCAAGGCCCAATTTGACGCCCAGAACATCCCATTTAGCAGGATCGACGCCACCAATGGCTGGCAATTGTCAGATGCTGAAATCGCGCGTGTTTATGATGCCACGGCCAACAAAACCAAAGGTCGTTTCCCGCTCGTACCTGCCGAAATCGGCTGCTATTTGTCCCATATCTCTGCATGGGAAGCGATTGCGAATGGACCTGACGAAGGGGGCTTCATCTTTGAAGACGATTTTCATGCTGAACCCTTTCTCGCCGACAGCTTAACCTTGTTGTCTGATGACGCGCAGGGCTGGGACATGGTCAAACTGTTCACGTTTGACGCAGAGGCCAAAACCCATTCTACGCGGAAACTCAGTAACAGCTTCACCCTGGTGGAGCCGCTGCGCGTGCCAACCTGTCTTATTGGGTACGGCCTTACAAAATCAGGCGCGCAACGTCTGGTAAAGTCGGCAATGCCATTTTATCGCCCCGTTGACGAAGATCAAAAGTTCTTGTGGGAAACAAAATTGCGCGTTTCCTTGATCCTACCCTGCCCTGTGGCCGTGGGCGATCAGCAAGCCGTCACTGGAACCATTGGCAATGCACGCCGCGCCGCAAAAACCAGCGGTCTGGCACGATTGAAACAACAACTGCATGAAATCCGCTATCAACTCGGCTATCGGTTGGCGTTGAAACGCCATTGGCAAAGGATCAAACAGAATGAGCGATAAGAAACGCAAGATCCTGCACTTACATTTTGGCAAAGAGGGTGGCGCTGAACGGTTCTTTGTGAACCTAGCAAAGGCCTTTCACGCACGTGGTCAAGATCAGCGGTTCGTTATTCGTCCGGGGCGCACATGGGAACAGGCGATCCGCCCCCTTGGGGACGTTACCATGAATAATTACCGCCGCTTGTCGTTGTCTGGTTTTCTGCTTGATTACAAAGTCCGCAAGATGGCCCGCGATTGGCAACCTGATGCGATTATGGCGTGGATGCCGCGCGCCGCCCGGCTGATCCCAAACTACGATCCAGCGATGAAATTTGTCCGTTTGGGGGATTTTCCTGTCCATCTCGATCATTTCAAAAACTGTGACGTGCTGGTTGGAAACATCCCCGGCATCGGTCAACATTGCCTTGAGCTCGGCTGGCCAAAGGCTGTGGAAACCATATCAAACTTCCCCCGTGAATTTGATCCAAAACCCGTAACCCGCGCCAGCCTCAACACGCCAGATGACGCATTCGTTGTGTCAAGCTCGGGCCGTTTTGTGCATCGCAAAGGCTTCGATCTACTGATCCGCGCCATTGACCGTATTCCCAACGCTTATCTTTGGCTTGTGGGCGATGGCAAAGAACGCGAAAACCTAGAAAAATTGGCGCGCGACTCTGGTGTTATGGACCGCACACGGTTCTTGGGCTGGGTTGATGAACCTGCGCATTATGTTGCAAGTTCGGACGCCTTTGTCATGGCCTCGCGGCATGAACCCCTTGGAAATGTAGCGATTGAGGCTTGGGCGTTGGATATTCCCGTCGTCTCCACACGTTCTGAAGGGCCAAGCTGGTACATGACCCACAATGAAAACGGTTATATGACCGACATTGATGATCTCGATGACATCGTGCGCGGGTTGGAAAAGATCCGCACAAACCCAACTTATGCGCAGACCCTTGTAAAAGGTGCGCAGGCAAAGATCGCACAGACATTTACCAAAGATCAGATCGTGTCCCAGTATTTCGATTTGATCGACGGTAAGACACGCACGTCATGATAAAGACGTTGGTTCTGAACGTAGACGCACATACTGACCGTATGGCGTTTCAAACAGAACAACTGACCACTTTGGGCATCCCATTTTCGCGCTTGCCAGCCGTGACACCCACCGAAATCGATCCACCGACAGACGCAGACCATTGGCAAAACTGGGAACGTCCTCTGAAAGACGTGGAAAAGGCGGTCTTGCTCACCCACTGTAACGCATGGCAGGCAGTGATCGCAGAGGATGCGCCAATGCTGATCCTTGAAGATGACGCTTGGCTATCCAAAACGACACCAAAGTTTCTGAAGATGGTAAAACAGTTAACGGGTGTTGAACATATTACTCTAGAAACGCGCGGCCGCAAAAAGCTAATTGCGAAATCTGCACATCCTGATTGCCAAAACTTGCACCGATTGTACCAAGATCGCACCGGCGCGGCGGCCTATATTCTGTGGCCAAACGGTGCACAAAAGCTGTTGAACCGCACAAAACACAGCGCGGGCCTATCCGATGCAGTAATTTGCGCGGCTTATGATGTTTCGTCTTGGCAAGCAACGCCGCCGCTGGCGATCCAGTTTGATATGTGTGCCACCTACGGACTCGTTGCGCCGTTGACCACCACATCTGCAATAACCGATGGCCCCGCTGCACGGGAAAAGCCAGTTAAAACCGCGCGGCACAAATGGCGAAGGGTAAAGTCTCAGATCCGCATGGGTCTGCGCGAAGTTATCAAGAGCGGGATTGCCCACAAACAATATCTGCAACCTGACATTCAACCGTGGTAGCCTAGCTATCTTTGGATGATCCATCCCCGTGAAGCGCATCATGAAAATGCAAATCCGCCCAGCGTTTATGGAGCCAATACCACTGTTCTGGATGGGCGCGAATTTTCGCAGAAATACGGTCATTTATCTGCTGCGTCATTGTCAAAACATCTGACGGTTCGATCGGTGCTTCAAAATCTAGATCCACATGCAAACCGTCTTCGCGGCGCGTGCCAAAACACGGAACAATCGGCAAATCATATCGCAGGGCCAATTCCGCTGGGGAGGTTGTCGTCATGGCATCGCGCCCCAGAAAATCCAACTTATAGCCGCTCTGGTATTTTTGATCGACCAATAAAGCAAAGAAACCACCACGGCGCAAATGTTTCACCATCTGCAAGTTCCCGACTTTGCCTTTTTGAACAATCGGTCCACCGCCAAATTCGATGTTCTTGCGAAACAGTGTCTCGTACCAAGGATTGTTATTCTTGCGGTAAATCGCTCCTGTTTCCATGCCTTCGGCCTTCATGAAGTGGCGGATCGCCTCCCACTGACCGTAGTGCGCGGACACAACGATTGCCCCGCGTCCTTCGGCTTTGGCTGAACGCAAGGCGTCCAATCCGTCACCGCGTGCATGTAAATACCCCGTTTGTTTCGCATAGTCTTCGTTGAACAAAAGTTCGGAAAAGGACCGCCCCGTGTTGCGACCGATTTCACTGCACAACGCCTTTGCTTCTGCTTCTGGTATGTCGGGAAACGTGTGCGCCAGCCCACCCAAAATACGTTTTCGGAACCCAGGAACAATCCGAACCACGACGCTACCGATCCAGCCCAGCATACGCGAGCGCACCCGCAAAGGCAGAATACTCGCCAGCTTATAGAACACCACGATCACGCAATATTCCAAAAACTTAACGACGGTCCGTCCGCTGTCATTAGGGGTCTTAGGCAATTCAAACACTCATCATTTGGTCAATGCGGGGTGTAGCATAGGCGGATCGACTGCGGAAGCACATCACAACCGTTCATCGCCAAATGGGCACAAAAAAGGGCACACCTGACAGCGTGCCCTTTTCCAATAAGTATACAGTCTGATTAGCCTGGCAGTTTTGTTTTGCGCAGATATGGCAGAACGGTTTCAAATTCACCAAATTTCGCTGTTGCGTCCTCGTTCGAAACAGTCGGCGGGATGATCACATCTTCACCTGTTGTCCAGTTCGCACCAGTTGCAATGCCGTGTTTCGCAGATGTCTGCAACGCATCCAATGCACGCAGGATTTCGGCAAAGTTACGACCAACCGTCATTGGATAGGTCATGGACAGTTTCAGTTGTTTGTCTGGACCAATGATGAAAACGGACCGTACTGTCGCACTGTCCGCGGGTGTGCGTCCGTCGGGCATGTATGCCTCTGCTGGTAACATGTCAAAAGCCTTGGACACTTCCAAATCCTCATCCGCGATGATCGGAAAACCAGCCGTTGCGCCGGACACTTTTTCAATGTCCACTTTCCATTTCTTGTGCTCTGCCACACCGTCCACGGAAACGCCCATTACTTTGGTGCCGCGTTTTTCCCATTCGTCAGACAGTTGTGCAACTGCACCAAACTCGGTTGTGCAAACAGGGGTGAAATCCTTGGGGTGCGAAAACAAAATCGCCCAGTCGTCGCCGATCCAATCGTGAAACTTATACGTTCCCTGATCCGTTTCAGCCGTGAAATTCGGAACCACATCATTGATACGCAGACTCATATCGTTCTCCTTTTTTTGCGTTTGCACGAGAATTGACCCTATGTAGCAGAAAGACAAGCAACAATCCCGAAACCCCGCCATGCACACACAGAAAGAGTCTGGCACGAATTCGCCTTCGAACAACGTTAACTGGAAAACGCTTGCGGAATACCAAACTCTTATGCTTTGAAAAGACTAGAATTTTCAGGGGTAATTCGTATGAAATCCATTTTAACAGCCGCCGTTATTACGCTCACCGCTACACAAACCTATGCGCAATCTTGTGGCGGTTCATTCAGCTCATTCTTGTCAGGTGTAAAATCCGAGGCGGTCGCCAAAGGCTATGCCCCTGCAACAGTTGACCGTTTTCTGGCCAACGCCCGTGTCGATAAAAAAGTGTTGAAAGCTGATCGCTCGCAAGGCGTGTTCAAGCTGAACTTCACCCAATTCGCCCAACGCGTGATCAGTGCCAGCCGCCTATCCAAAGGCAAGTCAAACCGCAAGAAATACAACGGAACCCTCACGAAAGTGCAACGCACCTACGGCGTGGACCCAGCTGTCATGCTAGCCTTCTGGGCGCTCGAAACCGATTACGGCGCGTTCCAAGGCGACTTCAACACCCTCAACGCCCTCCTCACCCTCAGCCACGATTGTCGCCGCCCCGAATTGTTCCGCCCACAGGTTTTCTCGGCGCTTGAATTGTACAAACGCGGCGATTTTTCACCCACGAAAACGACGGGCGCATGGGCAGGTGAAATTGGCATGGTGCAAATGCTGCCCGGCGATATCATTTCGCGCGGAGTAGACGGCGATGGTGACGGGCAGGTTAGCTTGAAGACTTCGGCCCCCGACGCATTGATGTCAGGGGCAAACGTCATTTCAGGCCACGGCTGGCGACCAAACGAACCTTGGCTTGTGGAAATCTCGGTCCCAAAAAACCTCGATTGGGGGAAAACGGGTCTGGATAAATCTATGACAGTGTCCGAATGGGCCAATCTGGGCGTCAAAGCCCGTGGAAAAATGCCAAACGGTGCCTTACAAGCCTCCGTCCTGCTGCCTCAAGGGCGCAAAGGACCCGCCTTCCTCGCCCTGCCAAATTTCAAAGTCTACTTTGAATGGAACAAATCCTTTGTCTACGTCACCACCGCCGCTTATTTCGCGACCCGCATCGCGGGTGCGCCGCGATTTATCGAAGGCAATCCTGATCCGTCCCTCAGCGACAGCCAGATGAAGTCCCTGCAACGTAAGTTGAACAAACGTGGCTATGATGTGGGTAAAATCGATGGCATCCTAGGCGCAAAAACCCGTGCCGCTGTTCAAGCAGAGCAAGGCAGATTGGGAATGCCTGCCGACGCATGGCCCACCAAGGCGCTTCTGGCAAAACTGTAGTTAACCGACCATCCGTTCGGCCTGTTTCAGATCAACGCTGACCAACTGGCTTACGCCCAACTCGGCCATTGTGACACCAAACAACCGATCCATCCGCGCCATGGTCACAGCGTGGTGCGTGATGATCAAAAAGCGTGTGTCTGTGCGGCGCGTCATCTCATCCAGCAGATCGCAGAACCGCGTGACGTTCGCATCATCCAGCGGCGCATCCACCTCGTCCAGAACACAGATCGGCGATGGGTTCGCAAGGAACACCGCAAAAATCAACGACAGAGCGGTCAACGTTTGTTCGCCCCCGGACAACAGGCTTAGCGTGGACAATTTCTTACCGGGCGGTTGGCACATAATCTCTAGACCAGCCTCTAACGGGTCATCGCTTTCGACAAGAACAAGGTTCGCATCGCCGCCGCCAAACAGATGTTTAAACAACGTCGCAAAGTTGCTGTTCACTTCGTCAAAGGCAGTCAGCAAACGTTCGCGGCCCTCTTTGTTCAGGCTGGCAATACCCGTGCGCAATGCCTTGATCGCCTCTTCCAAATCAGACTTTTCAGCAACCAGAGCATCACGTTCTTCGGCTACTTCTTTTGCGTCTTCTTCGGCCCGAAGGTTCACCGCCCCCAGCGCATCACGTTGCCTGCGCAACCGCGCCACATCGTTTTCAATCGCTTGGGCAGGCGGCATGTCTTCGGGATCGGCCTGCAATGTTTCCAGCAACTTTTCGGGCGAGCATTCGAGCTCTTCGCGAATACGGTCCGCGGCCGCATCCACTTGCACCCGCGCCGAATCCGCAACCGCATCGGCCCGCGCACGCGCCTCGCGCGCTTCGGACGCTGCCCGTTCGGCATCCCGCTCGCCTTGTTCTGCTTGGCGCAAGTTCGTTTCCGCCACCGCAAGCGCATCAGACGCAGATTTCAACCGCGTCTCGGCCTTTTCAATTTCGCGGCCCAATTCTTCGCGCTTGGCAGCGATTTCTTCTGGGGCTGCTGTTGCGTCT
>CALLAV010000281.1 GCA_938001995.1 uncultured Amylibacter sp.
CAGGCCATGGATGAAACCATCGCCGACGTTGAAGCGCACGGATGGCAAGCGCCGATTGTGGGCCATGTTGGGGACGGGAACTATCATGTTCTGTTCTTGTTTGATCGCTCCAACGCAGAGGAACTGGCACTGGCAAAGGAACTTACTTCGCGGATGAATATGCGCGCGCTAGACCTTGGGGGGACAGTGACGGGGGAACACGGGATCGGCATGGGTAAGATGAAATACCTAGAAGCAGAGCATGGTGAAGCCGTAAACATTATGGCCGATATGAAACGCACGTTGGACCCAACGGGAATCATGAACCCAGGTAAGATCGTGAATGTGAACTGATGACCATTCGCCCGCCAGCGCCAAGCGCGTCAATTGTAAACGCAACAGATGCCAGCGGAAAGCTCCATGCGCCCTCGGCGGCGCGAAACGCGACGGATCTTTGTGCGGCGCTTCAGACCATTGCACCAACAACTGGAAACGCGCTGGAAATTGCAAGTGGCACAGGGCAACACATCGTTACCTTTGCCGCCGCGATGACGGGCGTTCAATGGCAGCCAAGCGAAGTCGAAGCATCTCGTCTTAACAGCATCACGGCTTACGTGTCAGACAGCGGTCTTAGCAATATTTCTGAACCGTTCCTCTTGAACGCTACGCGGTCTGGATGGAGCAAAGATCAGCCCGCTAAGAATCTGATAACGCTGGCAAACCTATTGCATCTTATCTCTGCTTTGGAAGTAGAAACGCTTTTGGACGAGGCAGCCAAGACGCTGGCGCCGAAGGGCACACTCGCGCTTTATGGGCCGTTCAAACGCGATGGCGTACTGACCAGCGAGGGAGACATGAATTTTGATGCCTCCTTGCGCGCCCATGATCCAGAAACTGGTTATAAAGATGACACTTGGATCATTCGCACAGTGCAAAAATCTGACCTTGTGATGACAAAAACAATCGCCATGCCCGCAAATAACCTTTTGATGGTTTTCCAAAAGCAATAGCGCTCTCTCTGTCCCGTTCAGCAGGCAAAACCGCGCCCCAATCGCTTGGGATGTTTAAAATTTGTCCAATGTCGTGCTAATCTCGACCGATTATTGGGAAAAGCGCTTATTGCCGAAAGAAGAATTTCAAATGTGTTTTAGAATACTCGCTCGGGGTGTTGGATATTGTCACCACACAAGAGAATGCGCCGGTTGCACCCTTGGAAATGAGACGGGAAATTTGATTCCCAATTCAGTCACAGCATAAAGGTGCGGTACACTTAGGGTGCGCTCACAGATCCGATCAATCCAGCCACGCCGTCAAAAGCGCCCTCCTCCAACGCCCGACACAATACACGTTCGGGATTGGTGGGCGGGGGAAACGCAAGCGTCGTGGCTTTGACGAAGCCAAATTTGCCATAATAGGGCGCGTCGCCGACAAGGATTACACGCGACCAGCCAAGATCCCGCGCCCGATCCAGACTGTCGCGGACCAACAAACCGCCCAAACCTTCGCCTTGATAGGTGGGGTGCACCGCCACTGGCCCCAACAACAGTGCCCCGTCGCGGGTATCGCCAATCACCACTGGCCAATAGCGGATGGCCCCTGCCAAAACGCCATAATCATCGCGCGCGGCCAAACACAGATCGGCGACGGGTGCCACGCCTTCGCGCAATCGATATGACGACAACGCTTCTCGGCCAGGGGCGAACGCAAGGTCATACAGGTATTCAACTTCATACCCATCTTCCTCCGTTTCTGGCGTCAGGTGAAACATCGCTGCCTTCCATGCCCCAGAAACGAACAGACCGTTCTGGCCAAATACACTTTCCACCGCGATATCAGACCGCTACAAACGAGGCAACGACATAGAAATTGGAACCTTAGATGTTTTATCGTCCTAACGTAGACGACCATGGCCTGCCCCATAATCCCTTTAAAACCATTGTTGCCCCCCGCCCTATTGGCTGGATCAGCACGTTGGACAAAGACGGGAACGCCAACCTTGCACCCTATTCGTTTTTCAATGGGATTCAGGATGTCCCTCCCATGGTGATGTATTCTACTACGGGCAAAAAGATCGGACGGGATGAGGAAAAAGACTCCCTGAGCAACATTCGCGAAACTGGGGAATTTTGCGTTTCCATCGTGTCTTACGAATTGCAAGATGCCATGAACGCGTCTTCGGCACACCTTGCGCCGGGGGATGATGAATACACCCATGCAGGTGTCACCAAAGGTACGCCAAAGGTGATAAACACCCCTTTCGTCGCCCAAGCCCCTGTGTCAATGGAATGCAAATTCTTCAAAGAGATCGAACTCCCCGGTCATGCTTTCGTAATCATTGGCGAGGTAGTGGGCATTCACATCCAAGACCAACACATCAAGGACGGATTGCTCGACATCACCTCCTATAAACCCCTCGCCCGCTTGGGCTATCGTGACTATTCGGCGGTGACGGAAACATTTTCGCTCAACCGTCCCGGCCAAAAGTAAGGAAACCCCATGACCACAGTTCTTGGCATTATTGGCGGCTCAGGCGTTTACGACATCGACGGCTTGGAAAACCCGCAATGGATCACGGTCGAAAGCCCATTTGGCGATCCATCCGATGATCTGCTCGTTGGCACGCTTGATGGCGTCAAAATGGTCTTTCTTCCGCGTCATGGGCGCGGCCATATCCAAACACCAAGCAGCATCAACTACCGCGCCAACATCGACGCGTTGAAACGGGCGGGCGTGACGGATGTAATTTCTGTTTCTGCTTGCGGGTCGTTCCGCGATGAAATGGCACCCGGTGATTTTGTTATTGTGGATCAGTTTATTGACCGCACATTTGCGCGCGAAAAATCCTTTTTCGGTCCGGGCTGCGTGGCCCATGTTTCTGTGGCGCACCCCACCTGCCCGCGTTTGGGCACGGCCTGCCTTGAGGCCGCCAAAGCCGAAGGCATCACTGTGCACGACGGTGGCACATACCTCGCGATGGAAGGTCCACAATTTTCAACACTCGCAGAATCCAAAATGTACCGCGAAAGCTGGGGCGCGGACGTGATTGGCATGACCAACATGCCCGAAGCCAAGCTCGCGCGTGAAGCAGAGCTGTGCTACGCCTCTGTTGCCATGATCACCGATTACGACAGTTGGCATCCCGACCACGGCGAAGTGGACGTGACGCAAATCATCGCCACGTTGATGGGCAATTCTGCAAAGGCCAAAGGTCTTGTGGCGCGTCTGCCCGATATCCTTGGAAAAGACCGCGAAGATTGCCCGCACGGCTGTGACAAAGCCTTGGAGTTCGCAATTCTGACCCAACCCGACAACCGCGATGCTCGTTTGGTTGCCAAACTTGATGCTGT
>CALLAV010000282.1 GCA_938001995.1 uncultured Amylibacter sp.
TCTTTGCCCTCGATCACATACCCGGGCACAACACCCAGCCATTCGCCGTATTTTGTCAGCACAGGGCGCGTATAGCCGCGGTTGCCAAGCCATGTAGACACTTGCTCATCCGACATGCGGAAGTTGCCTTGTGTTTTGGCGAGTTTTTCGAGGTTTGGATAAAGGTTTGTCAGAAAGAACACGACAAACGTAAGGCACAATGCTGTTAACAGCATCACGCCCAGTCGGCGAAGAAGAAATAGTCCCATTGGGTTCCCGTTGGTTTGGTGACGGACCTTATTGAACTGATCCGTTCGTTGTGCAGCGAGTTTGCCAGCAGCGGCAAATGCCTAGTGGTTAGACAAAAAAGGCCGCACCCAAAGGTGCGGCCTGATCTTTGGCGTGGCTTAGGCTTTCCAAGCCCACTTATAGATTTGTGGCAGATACGCGATGTGCATATCCACGCCGACCATGTCTTCTTTATGGTGACGTGTCACAGTCCGCCAGTACGGCTGAATTGTAACGCCTTCTTCGATCATGATGGCCTGAAGTTTGCCCATCACCGCTTTACGCTTGCCAGCATCTGCGATTGAGTTTGCTTCTGCGAGCAGAGTGTCGAACTCTTCGTTTGCAAAACCAGATTCGTTCCATGCTTCACCTGAACGGTAAGCCAGCGCCAGAACCTGTGTGCCAAGTGGACGGTGGTTCCAGTTTGTGGAAGAGAACGGGTATTTCGCCCAGTCGTTCCAGAAGGTGGAGCCGGGCAGAACTGTCCGCTTCACGTTCATGCCAGCAGCACGCATTTGTGCAGCAACGGAATCCGTTGTTGCTTTGCGCCAGTCATCATCGATGGAATGCAATTCCAGCTCTGTGTCCAACATGCCTGCTTCTTCCATCAAAGCCTTGGCTTTGGCTGGATCATGCGGGATGCGGGTTACAGATGTGTCATGCTCTGGATGAACAGGACCAACGTGGCAGTTGTCCGCAGGAACACCCTGACCATTCACGCCAAGTTCCAGAACAACAGCGTTGTCTACAGCCATTGCGATGGCCTGACGGACGCGCTTGTCTTTGTACAAGTCGCTGTTTTGGTTTGGACGCACAACAACCGTGGCACCAGAGACAACATCGGACTGTGTCAGGCCAAGACCTGTCATCACGTCGATGAATTCACCTGTGGATTCCCAGTTCATGTCGATTTCATCAGCGTCAAATGCAGCTACGAAAGCAGCGGCGTCTGTGCCATAGTCGATGAATTCGATGCGGTCGATGTGACCACCTTTACCAGCGGCGTAACCCCACCACTCGAAACCTTCGTTCCGCTTGATCGCGGCTTTCACGCCAACTTCCAACCCGTCTGGAACCATGTAGCCAGTACCAACTGCGGTGCCGAGCATGTCTTCTGGGTTGTGGGATGCGTGAACGATTGCAGCTGGGTAATCAGCCATGCCCGGAATGATTGTGATATCTGGGTTTGGCAGTTTCAGCATCACTGTGTGGCTGTCCACAACTGTGATTGCACCATCAAGCGCTTTGTTTGTGTCTGGGTCAATCATAGAGGACATACGGCCCGCCATGGAGTTACCCTCAACGTCTTTTTCACACCAGCCAGCAATGTTGCGTGCAACATCTTCTGCGGTGAAATCGTCGCCGTTGTTCCACTTAACGCCTTTACGTACGTTCAGTGTGTATTCTGTCGCATCTGCGTTTGCTTCCCATGACTCCAGAAGCATTGGCTCGAATGAACCGTCAGAGTTGTACTCTACCAGATACTCTAGCCAGCCCGCTGTGTATGTCGCGATCTGTGTCCAGTCGTATGTGCGTGGATCTTTCAACGCACGGACTTCCATTTGCATACGGATTGTGCCGCCTTTTTTGGCGTGCGCCGCTGCTTCTGCTTTTTGCGCGCCGATAAGCGCGTAAGCCGCAGTGGATGTCAGACCCAGTGCAGTTGTACGTGCCAGAAACTCGCGGCGGGACAATTCGCCCTTTGCGTGCTCTTTGGCGTACATTTCTGCCGCTGGATGCGTGTTGATTGGTGTCGAGGTCATATTTTTCTCCCTGAATAGACCAAAATTCTGTAACAGATGAACACAGGGTGTGGGGGTGTTGCAACCCCTAGGCCCATAACGATCACCGTCAATTTACTTACGCCTTTGGTTATAGACCCTTGAGGCCGTTGTTAAATTAGCGTTCCCCAAGAACACCCGTTTGCGCGTTGAATTGTTAGGGGTTTAGCGACATTTACTGTCGGTTTTGCGACAGTGGCCTTGCATTCGCGCGCCGGTGACGTGAATCCCATTCACGCGTATGTCAGAAAATTCAAAAGGCGCTTTGCCTTTAGTTTTGCACGCTTTGGCGGAATTCCTTGGGGGTTTGGCCCTGTTTTGCTGAAAACAGCCGCGTGAAATAAGCCGCCGAAGAAAATCCAAGGTGGTTGCTGATCTCTAGGATCTTGTGATCTGTGTTCGAGAGCATCATGCGGGCCTCGGCCAAAACACGTTCTTGGATCAGGCGCGATGCAGATTTGCCGTTCACTTGCTGACAGACACGGGTCAGATGTGTTGGTGTCACACCCAACTCCTTGGCATATTCTGCCAATGTGCGCCCCGTGCGGTATTCTTTTTCCAGAATGTTCACAAAACTTTCCATCAGGCGCTGGGCCGCGGTGGATTTGCTTTCTTTGAAATGCTTTTGCGCCATGCGCGCCACATTCACCGCCAATAGGCCCACAAGGTATTCGACCGAAAGATTGCGCCCGATGCCCGTTGTGTTGAATTCCGCGTTCACCCGATCAAAGCGATTGGCCACTTGTTTTTGATCCATCAGATTAAGGATCGGCAGGAACACGTTTTGTGTGGGCAAGGCGACGGGCACATCTGGGTCCATCGTGACCACGACGCCAAAGACATTTGACGACAGTTCCAACTGGTGGGGGACATCATGGGGAATGAAAATCACTGTATTTGGGCCAAAAGACCGCGTGATCCCGTTGATCATGCAGCGCCCATTGCCTTTGGAAATCCAGAAGAACTTGTTCAGGCCATTACAACTGTCCAACCGCAGTTCTGGGTGACTGGATCGCAATGTCCCCGCCAGTGAGCCAACATACACCCGTTGTTCGGAATCTGGGATCAAGAGGGGTGGCGTGTCATCCATTGCAGCATCCTTGGCAGAGAAAGCGAAAAGTCATTTCATTCGATAAGCCGCCACTAGAAATCAAATTGGCGGCATTTTCAAGAAAAGGTTGAAACAATTTTACGAAGTTCTTCCTCAGATGTCTGCTCGGCGGGGTCAATCTGATGCCAATCCGCCATTTTTGAGCGGAACCACGTGCGCTGACGTTTGGCATATTGGCGCGTTTGCGCTTTGGCTTGTTCTACGGCCGCAGGCAACATCAATTCACCGTTCAGATAAGCCACCAACTCGCGCGCGCCAATGGCTTGGGCTGAGGGGATCGTTGGATCCCACCCGTCTGCGATATAGGCGCGAACTTCATCGAGCGCCCCTGCGTCCATCATCAGATCAAACCGCCGCTCAATCCGTTCTGCCAGCCAATCACGATCTGATGTCAGGGTGATTTTGGCAGCTTTCGTCGGATCAACCAGCGGGGGCGGTGTGTCGGCTTGCCATGCTGACAGACCTTTGCCCGTCGCGCTCCACACCTCCCACGCCCGTTGCAGGCGGGCAGGGTTGTTCTGATCTAAGTTTGCCAATGTCGTTGGGTCGTGTTCGGTCAGGAATGCGATAAAGCCGTCCTTTCCGTGTTCTAGCCGCATCGCATTGCCCGCCGCGCGAACGTCCGCAGGAATTTCAGGGATTTGCGCCAACCCTTTGGTCAGGGCGAGGAAGTACAAGCCTGTGCCGCCAATGATGATCGGGCGTTTTTCCGTTTTGTTCAGGGTTTGCTGTACATCGCGCAGCCAATGGCCAGCGGAATAGGGGGCGTGCTTGCCGACATGGGCATAAAGATGATGGGGCGCTTGCGCTTGTTCGTCTGCATCCGGGCAAGCCGATAGAACCGACCAACACTCATAAACCTGCAATGCATCCGCATTGATGATGCACCCGTCCACCAGTTCAGCCAACCGCAACGCCAGTGCGGATTTTCCTGACGCCGTTGGGCCAGCAATAAGGATCGGTGCAAGTTCAGGTGTCATTTAGCCAAAGAATATCCCAGTCTCCCCGCCTTCATAGGCAAAGCTGCACCAATTTGCCATTGAAACAGACACGGATTTCAGACAGTTTGCCGCGAAGCAGATAAATTAAGGAATCGCGCATGCCCAGTGACGGCCAAGACGCTTTGAAGCCGACCTATAATAGGGTCATGTTGAAGATTTCTGGCGAAGCGTTGATGGGCGATCAAGGGTTCGGACTGCATCCCCCCACAGTTGAACGCATCGCCAAAGAAATCAAATCCGTTCACGACCTTGGGGTCGAGATTTGTTTGGTGATCGGTGGCGGTAACATCTTTCGCGGGCTGCAAGGTTCCGCCCAAGGGATGGAACGCACCACTGCAGATTACATGGGAATGCTGGCCACCGTTATGAACGCGCTGGCGATGCAAGGGGCGCTCGAAAGCCACGGCATCCACACGCGGGTCATCTCGGCCATTCCGATGGATCAGGTTTGCGAGCCCTACATTCGCCGCCGCGCAGTGCGTCACCTTGAAAAGAAACGGGTTTGTATCTTTGCGGCGGGGACGGGCAACCCGTATTTCACCACGGACACTGCGGCCACCTTGCGGGCAAACGAAATGTCCTGCGAAGCAATCTTTAAGGGCACGCAAGTGGACGGGATCTATGACAAAGACCCAAAACAGCATGACGACGCGGTCCGCTACGACACTGTCACCTACGACGAAGTCTTGCAGAAGAACCTTAAGGTCATGGACGCCAGCGCCATCGCGCTCGCCCGTGATAATAACAAACCGATTGTCGTGTTTTCCCTAGACGAACCGGGTGGTTTCGCAGGAATTTTGCGCGGCGAGGGGACTTATACTAAGGTAGGGTAAACCCTATCTAAGAAGAACTGTGGGCAAAAGCGCCCCGAGGGAGTGAAAACATGTCTGACGAAGTAGAAGTTGATCTGGATGATTTGCAGCGCCGTATGGATGGCGCAATGGCATCTTTGAAAGCAGATTTCACGTCATTGCGCACCGGTCGCGCGTCTGCGTCCATTTTGGACACGGTGATGGTCGATGCCTATGACAGCCAGATGCCGATAAACCAATGTGGCACGGTGAACGTGCCAGAACCGCGTATGATTACGATAACGGTTTGGGACAAAGGTCTGATTGGTGCCGTGGAAAAGGCGATCCGCAACTCTGGCCTTGGGATCAACCCTGTGGGCGACGGTATGACCATTCGCCTGCCAATTCCCGAACTGAACGAGGAACGTCGGCAGGAACTCGCCAAAGTGGCTGGGGGATATGCAGAAAACGCACGTGTCGCTGTACGGAACGTTCGCAAGGATGGTATGGACCAGGTGAAAAAGGGCAAAGCGGCTGGTATGGGCGAAGACGATCAAAAGATCTGGTCGGACGAAATCCAAGAAATGACAAACACAGCCATTGCCAGCATTGATAAGATTTTAGAAGCAAAACAAGAAGAGATCATGCAAGTATAAGTCGGACAAACCGACGCGCAGAGCAGATTAGAAAACAGGTTATGGTTACAAAAAACGAACAAACGTATGCGGACCACGTTGCCTTTATTATGGATGGCAACGGGCGCTGGGCCACGTCCCGTGGATTGGAACGACTTAAGGGTCATGTCAAAGGGGTCGACCGTGTACGCGATGTTATTCGCGCCGCGCCTGATTTCGGTGTCGGGTTTCTGACGGTCTTTGCCTTTTCCACGGAAAACTGGAAACGATCAGAGCGCGAAGTGACGGGGCTAATGAACCTGTTCAAACGCTACATTCGCGGTGAAGCGGCAACGCTGGACGAAGACAATGTTCGGGTTCGTTTTATCGGGGATCGCACGCCGCTGGATGCCAAGCTGAAGTCGTTGATGAAAGAGCTGGAAACGTTGACCGTGAACAACACGGGGTTAAAGCTGACCATTGCGCTGAATTACGGTGGGCGGGACGAGATTGCACGCGCCGTGGCGCGCATCACCAAAGCGGCCAACATGGGCATGATTAAACCCGAAGACGTAAGCGAACAGATGATCGGTAACTTTCTTGATACGGCAGACTTGCCCGATCCTGATTTGATCATTCGCACATCGGGGGAATGCCGCACGTCTAATTTCCTGCCATGGCAGGCTTGCTATGCGGAATATCATTTCACGGACACCGCTTGGCCTGATTTCACAGTGACCGAGATGGTGAAAATCCTGACGCAATACCGCGCTCGGGATCGTCGTTTCGGGGCGGTTGCCCTGAAATGAGCAGCAAAGCTGACTTTTCCGACCTGATGCCACGGATCGTGTCTGCGGTTGCACTGGTTCTGGTGGGGTTGGGCTGTATGTGGGTTGGCGGCGATGCCTTTGGCGTATTGCTTATCGTGGCGGCTGGTCTGATGGGCTGGGAAGTCAGCCGCATGCATGCCGATGCGCCGATTGTTCCGTTTGTTTATGGTCTTGTAATCGCAGCCGTTGTTTTGTCCGCGATGTTCCTACCTGCGTTTTGGTCGGGTGTTCTGGTGGCTCTTGCCATTGGCGCGGCCTTGTTGGGGCATCACACGCGCCCACCAGTGGTTTATACGTCCGTTGCAATTGTGATCACCTGCACGACCCTGTTTGTGCTGCGCAGCCAGTTCGGATTTGGCTGGACGCTGTGGTTGGTTCTGGTTGTGATCGCGAGCGATATCGGTGGTTATTTTGCAGGCAAGCTGATTGGTGGGCCAAAGATCTTGCCAGCCATCAGCCCCAAGAAAACATGGTCAGGGACACTCGGTGGATGGGCTTTGGCGGCTTTGGTTGGCATTGTCGCCATTCAAATGGACATGGGAGGCTTTGGCCTGATTGCGCTATCGGTTGTTATGGCGATTGCTGCGCAGATTGGCGATCTTTTGGAAAGCCTCATGAAACGCAAAGCAGGCATCAAAGACAGCAGTAACCTGATCCCTGGCCACGGCGGTCTGTTGGATCGCTTCGATGGCACGATGGGGGCATCTGTGGCCCTCGGCCTTGTTATGGCGCTGGGCGGTGCAGGCCTGATGGGACTGTCGTAATGCGCCGCGTTTCAGTGTTTGGGTCCACGGGGTCCGTTGGCCAGAACACCATTGATTTGATCGCGCGGCGTCCTGACGATTTCGATGTGATCGCGCTTAGTGGCGGTGGCAATGTGAAGCTGTTGGCCCAACAGGCCATTGCGCTGCGCGCAGAAATTGCTGTTGTAGCCCGCGAAGACCTATTGACCGATTTGCAAGATGCACTGGCAGGATCAGACGTAGAAGCAAGAGCAGGGCGCGAGGCCCTTCTTGAAGCGGCAGCCATGCCAGTGGATTGGGCGATGTCTGCGGTCGTGGGCTTTGCGGGGCTGGAAATCAGTCTGGAAATAGCCAAACACTCCAAAGCGTTGGCGCTGGCGAACAAAGAAAGCCTCGTATGTGGCGGGGCATTGGTGCAGCGCACCTGTGCCAAAACGGGGTGTCTGTTGCTGCCCGTTGATAGCGAACATTCTGCGATCTATCAGTGTATCGGCGGGATGGATAAAGCGGTCGAGCGGATCATTTTAACTGCAAGCGGCGGCCCATTCCTAAATGCCTCCATGAAAACCATGGAAAACGCCACACCCGAGCAGGCTGTGGCCCACCCCAATTGGGACATGGGGCAACGCATTTCAATCGACAGCGCGTCCATGTTCAACAAGGCAATGGAAGTTCTTGAAACCCATGTGCTTTTTGATGTGACGCCCGCGCAGATCGAAGTGATCGTACACCCCCAATCCATTATCCATTCGATGGTTGGATTTAAGGACGGTGCGATCATGGCACACCTTGGCCCACCTGACATGCGTGCGCCCATTGGGTTTGCCTTTAATTGGCCTGAAAGGGCTGATTTACCCGTCGAGCGATTGGATTTCGGAACCCTTGGTGCGTTGACGTTTCAAGCACCTGACACAGATCAGTTTCCATCGCTCGCACTTGCGCAGCAGACCATGGAAATGGGCGGTTTGGCAGGGGCGGCGTTTAATGCAGCAAAGGAAGCGGCGCTCGATATGTTTTTGGCACGCGATATTGGGTTTTTGGACA
>CALLAV010000283.1 GCA_938001995.1 uncultured Amylibacter sp.
ACAATCCACGGCTCAGGCCCCAACCAATCCGACGACCGCCGCATCGGCGTCGCCATCCGTTACATCTCGGCCAAAATGCGCAAAGCAGGCGGCGTCAAAGACTACGCCATCCCCGCACGCGGCACGTACGGCGAGGACAGCTTTCAAACCTATGACCCACCAAAGGGTCTCTTCGATGCCCAAAGCATGCGTCTTTACGAAGAGGTTCGCGCCGAACAAGCCAAAGTCATGATGGCTGGTGCCGAAAAAGGCAGCGAGATCTACTAAGCCAGTCCAAACACAATCAGAACTTGGGCACACCAATAGGTCGCCCAAACCCAGAACGGTGCTAGCCGTTTGGCTGTTGTGCCCTCTCGCAAGACAAACATTTCCAACCCCAGCACCAAATCAGACGCGACAAACAACAGCGCCCCAAGGGTAACGAGAGGCATCTGCAAAGCAAATCCCAGCCCTGCAATCCCCATCCCAACAATCATCGGTACATAGCCCAGAACCGCAAATCTCAACGGCCCCGCACCTCGAAACAAGATCGGTGCAACTAAGGCAGCAGCGCCCAGCAAAACCACAGCAACCAGCACAAAAGGCATCTGCCCAATCAACGCAGGGTCCGCAAATGGATGCGTCAAAAACAGCGCGATATAGGCCACATGCCCCAGCGCAAAGGCCCCAACACCTGCCAAAAACGGCGTATCCCCTTCCAGCGACAAAAAGAAATCACCTGCCAAACAAAGCAACAGCGCCAACAAAAGTAGGCCCAATCCACCCTGCATCGCTTCAAATGCCAGCAAAGGTAAAATCGCCGCAACCTTCGTGACCGTCTTCCACACAGACGGTACACGATAACAAAATCCGCAAAAATAAACGGCCGCCGCACACAGTGCAACGGCCGCTAAGATCATGTTCACGACGATCAAATCTCGTCAGGGAAGTGCTTCATCACCATACGGATCGGGTTCGGTGCAGCCTGCCCCAAACCGCAAATAGACGCATCGACCATGGCCACTGACAGCTCTTCCAACAGTCCCTGATCCCATTTGTCCTCAGACATCAACTTAACCGCTTTCTCACAGCCAACCCGACACGGCGTACACTGCCCACAGCTTTCATCCTCAAAGAACTTCAACATGTTCAGCGCAGCGCCACGGGCACTATCCTGTTCGCTTAGCACAACAATTGCCGCGGAGCCGATAAACGTGCCGTACTCCTGCAACGTATCAAAATCCATCGGAATATCCGCCATCGTGGCGGGCAACAATCCCGCGGACGGTCCACCGGGTTGGTAGGCCTTAAACACATGCCCATCGAGCATCCCGCCACAGTGATCATCGATCAATTCCTGCATCGTTGTCCCAGCAGGCGCCAGTTTCACACCAGGGTTCTTCACCCGACCCGAAACCGAATAAGACCGCAAACCTTTGCGCCCATGTGCGCCTTGATCCCCAAAGACACCCGGCCCGGACCGCGCAACCTTCGCGATCCAGTACAATGTCTCAACATTGTGAACCAAGGTCGGGCGATTAAAGATACCAACCGAGGCCACAAACGGTGGGCGATGCCGTGGCATCCCGCGCTTGCCTTCAATCGACTCAATCATCGCGCTTTCTTCGCCGCAAATATATGCACCCGCACCGCGACGCAGATCGATATAGCCACGCTCCACAATGCCAGCCGCTTCCAACTTGGCAATTTCCTCAGCCAAAATGTGCAACACCGCAGGATATTCATCCCGCATATAAATATAACAGGTCTCTGCTTCTACTGCCCAAGCAGCGATCAGCATCCCCTCAAGGAAAACATGTGGCTCCCGCTCTAGGAAATAGCGATCCTTAAACGTTCCAGGCTCGCCTTCATCCCCGTTCACCGCCAAATATCGTGGGCCTTCGTTCATGCGCACAAACGACCACTTCTTGCCAGATGGGAAACCAGCGCCGCCCATACCGCGCAAGCCGCTCTCCAAAACTTCATCCTGCAATTGATCAGGCGTCTTCGCTCCATCGCGCAGCGCGGCCAGCGTTTTGTACCCGCCGTCATCAGAATATGCTTCAAATTGTTCGTATTCAGGAATGTGGGGATGCGTATCATCCGCCGCAATCGCTGCCTCAACCTTGGCCACAGTCGCGTGATCCACGTGGTTGTGACCCAGCTCCAACGTCGGCGCCGTATCACAGCGTCCCATACAGGGCGCACGCAACACGCGCACCTCTGTGCCACTCGAATACTTCGCTGCCAAATCGCGCAGCAACTCCTCTGACCCTGCCAATTCACACGCCAGCGAGTCACACACCCGAATGGTCAGGTTCGGCGGCGCAGTCTCACCTTCCTTAACAACATCGAAATGCGCATAAAATGTAGCAACTTCATAGACTTCCGTCTGCGCCAGCTTCATTTCCTCGGCTAAAGCCGCGAGATGCGCCGCAGACAAATGCCCATATTGATCTTGGATCAAATGCAGGTGCTCAATCAGCAAATCTTTGCGGCGAGGACGGTCCCCCAACAGCGTCTGAATTTCACCCAGCGCATCGTCTTGCACCTGCCGCCCCTTAGGCGTGTGCCGTCCTTTGCCCTTACCAGATTTCCATACGCCTTTACGCTCGTCGAGTGCCATGTCGCTCACCTTCCAAAATTTGAGCCCGTTATACGCACACAACGGCATACAAACGACACCGAAAAGCGACAGAATAAAGGGGAATAGCGCTCTGCACAGTCAAACCTTGTTTCTTAATCTTTCTGCGGTATTTAATACCATCACACCGCAGTCAGATATAACCATGCTACGATATGTAAGCGTTTTCTCCGTTGTCACTTTGTTGCCAGCGGGATTGCTGCTTTGTGCGTCTACCTTTGGTGGTTTTTGGGTCATGCCACCTCTCCTTATACTGGGTGTCATCAGCCACATTTGCGATGAATTGTTCGAAAACCGCCCCGATGCTCCAATTGAACGGATGTTTCAAAACCTACTGCCGATCTTGCTCGCGCTCCTGCATTTCCCCCTGCTTGCCGCGGCGATTTGGTCAATCACGTACCAACCGTTTTCGATTCTCGAAAAATTAGCACTCCTCAGCGGCTACATGCTCTATTTCGCCCATGTCTCTAACGCGGTGGCCCACGAACTTATTCACCGCACAAAACGCCTGCAGTTCATGCTCGGAAAATGGATGTTCATTTCCATTCTATTTGGTCATCACACATCGTCCCACCGCCTGATCCACCATCCCTATGTGGCAACCCGGTACGATCCGAACACCGCGCGTTACGGCGAAAACTTTTATCGTTTCTTCGCTCGGTCTTGGAAGGGCAGCTTCCTCGCAGGCCTTGGCGCTGAAAACGAACGTCTGGGCTACCCCGCCGAAAGCCGTGCTGTGGACGTCGCAAATCCCTATTTCACTTACATCTTAGGCAGTTTTCTCTGCATGGGCCTCGTCGCTGGGATTGGCGAGTGGGCCGCGCTGTTTGTGTACATTCTCCTCGCGTCCCTCGCTCAGGTTGGCCTGTTAATGACCGACTACACACAGCATTATGGGTTGGCACGCACCGAAGGCGCCGACGGTAAATTCCCACCTATCGCCCCACATCACAGCTGGAATGCCCCCCATTGGTTCACCCGCAACCTTACACTGAATGCGCCGTTGCATTCAGATCATCACGCCAAACCCGCAAAGCCTTATACCGATTTGCGAAGCTATGGCCCAGAAGACGCGCCTTTGCTGCCCTACAGTCCCGGAATTATGTCCATTCTCGCACTTTACCCACCTCGTTGGCGCAAAGTTATGCACCCCCGCGTGGCAACTTGGGCCATGCAGCACCGAAATTCTGCCTAATCGCATCCACCGATTGCATCCCAGACGGCCCTTAGGCATAGTTTGCGAAACAAAGTGATTGATCCAAATGCGCCAAATCTTCCTTGCCCTTGCCCTTCTCTCGCCGCTGTCTGCAACGGCCCAAGACATTGACGGAACCATCGTCACGGGCCCCGAATTTCAGCGCCTTTCCGAAGGCAAAACCATGTATTTCTCCCAAGACGGTTTCTTCTTCGGGGCTGAACAGTTTTACACCCGCCGCCGCTCTCTCTGGCAAAACAGTGCAAAGGAATGCCTCGATGGAGAATGGTTCGTACGCGAAGACTACATCTGTTTTGAATACGGTCTCGAAAACGACCCGGCCTGCTGGCATTTCTATGAACGCAACGGCAACTATTACGCCCGTTCCGAAGGCGCAACCTCGGCGGATTTTGACATTTTCATGTACAATCTCGACACCAAGCCGCTCGATTGCCAAGGTCCAGACGTCGGTGCTTAAAACAGGCTCCCCTGATCATCAGACTTTGGCTTTGCCTTAGAAGGCTTTGCTTTCTTTGGCTTTTGCAGCTGTGAACCGGTCAAACTTCCAGCCCCAACAGCCACACGCCCATCCTTAAACTGAATCTCCAACGCCTCCGCCGCGCCCGCTGTCACACTATCCGAAACCAGCGCTCCTGCATCATCACGCACAACCGCATACCCACGTTCCAACGTCGCCTGATACCCAAGCGTCTCACGCAAGCGCTCCAAACCATCTAGTTTGCTCCGCCACGTTTTTCCCTGCGTCTGCGCCGCACGTGCAAACCGATTGCCAAACCCAGCCAACCGCTCTGCCTTATTCTCCACCGCCCGCTGCAAAACCTGCGGCCGCAATCCAGCCCCTTGCTCGACAACCTGCGCCTTACGCCGATCCACGACACCCTGCAATGCTCGGGGCAATCGGCTTTCTAACAAATCCAAACGCTGCCGCTGCATCGCGACAATTTCCTCTGGGTTCGGCAACGCTCGCGACAAATCCCGCAACCGCTGCTGCCGCCGCGCCAAACCATCACTCAGCGCCCTCACGCGACGCTCTTCCATCGACGCCAGCCACGCCATCAGCTCGCTGCGCACTGGAACTGCCAGCTCTGCTGCCGCTGTTGGCGTCGGCGCACGTTGGTCCGATACAAAATCAATCAGCGTTGTGTCCGTCTCATGCCCAACGGCAGAAATCAGCGGAATCTCAGACGCAGCAGCCGCCCGCGCCACTACTTCTTCGTTGAACCCCCACAGATCCTCAATAGAACCGCCACCCCGTGCCACAATAATCAAATCAGGGCGAGGCATCGAGCCGCCGGGCGTCATTGCATTAAAGCCCTCAATCGCGGCTGCGACTTCAGGCGCGCAGCGATCCCCTTGCACGGCTACAGGCCAGATTAACACCTTGCGCGGAAACCGATCCCGCAGCCGATGCAAAATATCGCGAATAACCGCCCCGGACGGGGACGTCACGACCCCGATCACTTCAGGTAAATACGGGATGGGTTGCTTGCGCTCAGGGTCAAACAACCCCTCCGCCGCCAACGCTTTTTTGCGTTTCTCCAGCATGGCCATCAGCGCGCCCACACCCGCAAC
>CALLAV010000284.1 GCA_938001995.1 uncultured Amylibacter sp.
GGCACGCCCTTGTCCATCAACTTCTTCGCCGCTGGCTTAATCAAATCCCAAACCGCTGGGTCCATCGGCTTGCCGACCAACCCAATGTCCGCCGCAATATCCGCTGGACCAAAGAACACGCCTGTCACACCGTTCACCGTCCCAATCGCCTCGGCCTGTGCCACAGCTGCCGCTGTTTCCAGCTGCAAAATCACTGTGGTTTCATCGTCCACACGCGCCACATAATCGGACACCCGTCCGAATTTATTTGCACGCGTATTGCCAGATACACCGCGCACTCCGTTAGGTGGATACCGTGTCGCTGCCACAGCTTTCTCCGCTTCTTCAACACTCTGGATCATTGGAAACAGCAACCCCTGCGCGCCCAGATCTAGCAAGCGTTTCACCGCCACCGTATCGTTCCACTCAGGCCGTACAATCGCTGTGGTTTCGTAACTCGCAAACACCTGCAACTGTGCCAAAACCGAATGATAATCATTCGGCGAATGTTCCATATCAATCAGCGCCCAATCAAACCCAGACGGTGCCGTCACCTCGGCCCCGAACCCACTGCACAGGCTGCTCCACAGACCAAGCTGCTTGTCGCCAGCCTTGATCGCCGCCTCAAACGGATTGCGTTCCAGTTCCATCAGATGATCGCCTTTTCAATGATCGGTCGGTTCTCAGGAATCCGCGCATAGTTAAACGGAGTCAAATCCAACGTGCGATATTCGCCATAGGTCAGCCATTCCGCCGTTCCGCGCCCCATCGCAGGGGATTGTTGCAACCCATGGCCCGAAAATCCGCTCAAGCTGATAAAGTTCTCAACCTTTGTATGCGGCCCCATAATCGCGTTGTGATCGAACGTGTTCATCGCATAATGCCCCGCCCATTCGGCTGTGATTTTCACTGCCTCGAATTGCGGGATACGGGTCGCAACGATAGGCCAAATCTGCGTCTCCCACAGGGAATAATCCATACCGTAATCATCATAGCCAACAGCCAAATCGGGCTTTTCATAGTCATGCCCGCCCGCCTGATACGTCCCACCACCATTTTCACGAACATGCACGCCTGATGGGTCAATCGTAAGCGGCAAATCTTGATCGAGCGGCTGATCCGCCTTGAAAATCCAAGTGTAGCGTTTGCGCGGCTCCACAGGCAATTCCACCCCTGCCATCCGCGCCGTTTCAACTGCTCGCGGGCCAGAAGCATTCACCAATTGTCCACAGGAAATCACCTCACCCGATTTCAAGGTGATACTCTCAACCCGCGTCCCAGCCGCGTTTTTGGTGATCGCAACAACTTCGTTTTCAACATACTCAACACCCCGTTCGCGCGACTGGCGGTTCCACCAATCGAACACCGCCGCACCGTCCCAAAACCCTTCGTCTACCGTGTTAATCGACCCCGCCACGATGTCATCCACCTGATAAAAAGGATAGCGTTTCTTAATCTCCGCCGCCGTCAAAATCTCGGTCCCGGCCCCTTCGGCCAGTTGCACCGCCTGGCTTTCGCGCAACACGTCAGCAAAGCCTTCATTGTCGGCAAAATACATATAGCCAAAGTTGCGAATACTCAGTTCGGGCACCCGTTCATCTCCGCCCATGTATGTCCGAATGTTCTTCACAAAATCTGCCGCAAACTGGCTGATTTGCACATTCAGCGACGATGAAAACTGCTGCCGCATACAGCTGTTGGTATGTGACGTCGAACAGGCCTCAAACGACAGATCACGGTCCACCACCAGAACGGATCCATTAAAATCCGCATTGTCGCTCAGGAACCAAGCAGTGGACGACCCCATGATTGCCCCACCAACGATCACCACATCGTATTTCGCCAGCTTTGGCGCTTGCGTTTGACCCGCCATTACACATCCTCCCCAGATGCAATCGCGGCCTCAACCGCTGCAATATCTTGCGCAGACAGACCGTAATCCTCCGCCGCCACCTTGGCCGAGATATACCCTCGCGCCAAATCTCGTTTTACGAGCGCAGGATCACGATCCCCGACAGGCCCGTAACCAGCCCCCCCCGGAAAGGCCATCACAACTTTACGCCCATGGGCCACAAACTGTTTGCCCTTTCCGTTCATGGGTGTGCCATCGTCTTGCACAATTGTTGTTGGCGCACCTTCACCGCCACCCCGACGTCCCTGCGCAGGGTGATCCACGCGATCAAACATGGCTTGAATGTCAAACTCATGCCCTTCGCGCGCGCCCACCTCCATATACTGACCAAGGCCGCCACGGCGCTGCCCTGCACCACCACTATCTGGGCGTAATTCTTTGCGCCAAATGATAACTGGCCCCGCATGTTCCGTGGCCTCGGCTGGCATGGTCATCACGCCTGATGGAAACGCTGTTGCGTTCAAACCATCATGTTCAGGGCGCGCACCAGACCCACCCGAATTGAAGGTCAAAACCTCTGAGCGCACCGCATCCTTGGGTGCTGGCGCATCCGTTCGCGGACGCAGCGACACTTGGAAATTGCACAAACACCCCGCCCCCTCTGCAGGCACCAAACCCGGCACAATCTTATCAAACGCATTGTACACGGTGTCGGGCACGAAATGCCCAACGATATGGCGCAACGCCACAGGTGCAGGATGAACCGCATTCACAATCGTGCCCTCAGGTGCTTCAATCTCAAACGGCGCAAGGCTCGCTGCATTGTTTGGAATCTCAGGTGCAATCGCCACCTTCAACGCGTAACAGGCATAGGCCTTGGCATAGACCAACGGGCAGTTGATCCCCTTCTTGTCCACCCCAGACGACCCCGTGAAATCAGACACGATCCGATCTTCATGCACCGTTACCTTCACCTTTAAAGTGATCGGTGTATCAAACCCATCGACGGTCATTTCCCCATCAGCAGAGGTACGCGGCAACGCCGCAATCCGCTCCAACGTGGCACGGCGCGAGTTCTCCAAAATGAACTCTGCAATCCCATCCAAATCGTCCAGCTCGAATTCGACCATCATGTCAATCAAACGGCGATGCCCAATCTCATTACAGGTCGCCAACGCATAGATATCCCCGATCAGCTGATCAGGCTCGCGCACGTTGCCGCGAATGATCCGCACAAGGGTCTCATCTACGTCACCTCCGACCGCGAACTTCATGATTGGAATATACAATCCCTCTTCATAGACACTGTGCGCATCGGCCCCGAACCCGCGCCCACCGATATCCACGATATGCGCGGTACAGGCGAAAAACCCGACCAGCACACCCTTATGAAACGATGGCGTGACCATCGTGATATCGTGCAAGTGCCCCGTGCCCTCCCACGGGTCGTTGGTGATATAGACATCACCTTCCAAAATGTTCTGCCGCCCAATGCGCCGAATGAAATGCGCAACCGCATCCGCCATCGCATTCACGTGGCCAGGTGTTCCCGTCACCGCCTGCGCCAGCATATTGCCGTGCGTGTCATAAACACCTGCAGACAAATCCCCTGCCTCGCGCACCGACGTTGAAAACGCCGTGCGCACCAACGCCTGCGCCTGTTCCTCGACCACCGAAATCAGACGGTTCCACATCACCTGATAGGCCACTGCTGATTGCTGCTGTGCCATGGTTTAACCCTCCGCTTTCACTGTCAGATCAATACACCCATCTGGCTGACGGATCGCATTTCGACTGCTTGGAATGATAATCGTCGTTTCATCTTCGAACACCACACCTGGCCCTTTGATGAAATTGCCCACCGTCAGCTTTGTGCGATCGTATTTGTAACAATGCACCATCTTTTGACATGCGGGATCAAAAAAAGACCGCTTCCCGTTCATTACAGCCGTCTTACCGGCTTCATGCTCTGCCACCCGCGCCACCGTTTCGGGCGGCGTTGTCGCATTCACAGACCAAACCGTGATTTCGATATCAAGCCCCGCAACCGTGCGCCCAAACAACTTGGTATAGTCCTCCTCAAACAATCGCTCAAACTCAGCCGCATCAGGGTTCAACGCCTGCTCCTCGGACAACACGACAGGAATTTCCCAACCCTGCCCCGTATACCGCATGTAGACCTTAAACTCTGACAAGATCTCTGCGTCTGCATCACAATTGCGCACAAAACCCGTCGCCTCTGCTTGCAGTTCCGCCAGCAGCGTTTGAATGCGCGGCCCATCAAAATCCGACAGCTTCATGTAAACCGAACGGTTCGCCTCAAACGAAAACGGCGCGCGCAGGAAACCAATCGCCGAGCCGACCCCGGCCCCCGGTGGCACTAACAACCGATCTACGCCCAGTTTCTCGCACAGCCGCCCCGCGTGCAGCGGTGCCGCACCGCCAAA
>CALLAV010000285.1 GCA_938001995.1 uncultured Amylibacter sp.
CGCACCTAGTCTTTTTTTTCTGATTTTCTAAGGTAAACATTCGTCTTGCACAAAATTTCCTTCGTTCGTTCTTTGTTTATAACCGCTTCCACCGTTTTTTCAGATAAATCCCAAACATCGTGAGCAATGATAGCTGAATACCCACCTTCATTCAACTTAGCGCGAGCTATCGAAGTCAACTCATGCCCAATAAGCACTATGCCTTCCTTTTTTGCCCAATTTGAAATTTTTTGAATTAGATATGGCTGCCCACCACCAGCAAGATAAATCCCTTTTAATTTAGGTCGCACCGAAAGCAAGCTATCCAAGATCATGTCCACCCTCGTCGTATTTGTCTCATAAGGCAACGTGGGCGATATTGTGAGTCCTGGCTTGTTTTTAGAAATATAAGCTGCGAATCCCATTTGCCTTTCTAAAAGGTGCCGAAAACGACTGTGCCCGATCAACACGGCGATCTCTCCCTGATCATATTGGACAAACTGCGACATTAACCTACCTGCCTCGTTCCCTGCTTCAAAATTGTTTTGCCCAATGTAAGTACTGCGTTTTGACGATGGTACATCGGATACAATTGTTATCACTTCTATACCTTGGGCAACAATTCGGTTGATTGCATTTTCAACTTCCGGCGTGTCGACACCAACTGTTACAACTATTGAGGTAGTCGTCGGCACTGACAATAAGCGCTCTATCAAATTTTTTGGATCATACGGGTCAAATTTGTCGAACGTGAATTTGTAGTTTGGATTCGACCTAGCTTCGATAGCTAGGGACACTCCTTGTTCAAGCTGCTCAAAAAACGGGTTTGTTCCCTCTGACAAAAGCACTCTAACGGCAGCGATTTGAGGGGAGGTCCACTTGTTTGTTGAATCTTTGGTAAAACCCTGCTGCCTCAAAACAGCTTCAACTTTATCGGCAGCCTTCTTGCTAACGTAGCCTTCACCAGTTAGTACACGATTTATTGTTGATCCGCTAAGTCCAGTTATTCGCTTGACTATGGTTAGCTTGGATTCCGTTTTAGTCATTTACTCACAACAGGTTTAACGCACTTCATCGACTGATTTTCACCTAATTACTTCCCATTGTTTCCTCTTTGTTAAAGCAGGGAAATGTCCCTATTTCTCAAAGATTAAAAAAATGAATGGAGATTGCGTAAGGTAATATTTTGCACCTATCGACTAATTGAGGCTATTTTAAGGAAAATTATCCAAAATATTCTTTGTTAAATTCGGTAAATACGCTTATTGCAAGTTCACGAAGCAAAATATTTCTAGAGTCCAATTCATGCCTTTTGTGCCAAACCAACTCAAACTTCACAGGCTTGCATTCGAAAGGGCAGTCGACATGATTTAGTTCGGAAAACACGGAGTGTTTAAGGCGCTCTTGCATGGTGGCAATGTATCGGCTTCCCTGTATAATGCTAGACAATGCGTAGACGTTTGCGACGCCGATTGCCATGTTTCTCGTACCCTGCATCTTGGAAACAATCTTTGTGACTGTACTCTTTTTTGCCCCGCCAAAATCAAGCGAGGCATGTTCAGCTTCAAAATACTCTTCGATCGTTTTGATTGGTGTTCTAAATTTAGCATCATAGAAAATCCGCAGTGGATCTGATGTTAATACATGCCTTCCAAGTGTGACAGGATTGTCTTCGGCTTGAACCGAAATAGCGATATCTGCAATTTCGTTGTTTAAGAGATTTTCCAAATTACCTCGAGACCCAAGCTCGATCAAACGTAAAGGAGCTTTGGGTATTGCAGTTTTGAGCTGTCGGATTAACTCTGAAAGTTCCAAACATAATTCCGTTACATTGGCAGCGATCGTAATGGTTCTTTTATCTTCATTCGGATTAAAGAGATCAGAGTATACTAACGATTCAATTCTTGAAACGATGTCACTGGCGCGAGGCGCAACCGCAAGAGCCGCGCTAGTTGGCACCAGCCCCCTACCGGAACGAACGAACAATGTGTCCCCAATAGCAAATCTCAACTTTTCTAAAGAATGACTAGCCGTGGATTGATTTATTTCAAAAAACTCCGCTGCTTTTGTTACAGAACCTGTTTCTATTACCTTGAGAAAGACTCTAAGCGTATGAGCATCAATCCTATCGATATTGAAATTTTGCATTGATTTTCTCACGCAAGCTAATTGTATTAGTAACCTTTTTGTGAGTTAGTAGTATTTAGTAATTTGATGCAAGGCTTTAGGGGAATCCAGCATCAGGCCGCTCCATGTAAGAAATCGATTTTTTCGATATCAAGAACTCGGATAGGAAAGACCCAAATGAATAATGAACCTCCTACAACTCCAATCTTCGATGATTCCACTGGCCTTGAAATAGAAGCGTTGTCTCGCATGTTTGACTACTTGTTGGAGTCTCTATCAGACGCTGGAAGTGAAAAGGCTGTTTATGCTGTTAAGGCTGCAAAGTCAGTAATGCTAAACGAATTTACCGGTAAGGAAATCTGAAAAGGAGAGATTTAATGTCTAATCACATTTGGATGGAAGAAGTGTTACAAGACCTAGAAGTTTATTGTGAAGCAAATCAACTAAGATGCACCAAGGATTTGCTTATAGCGGCATCTAAAGTCCTAGAAACTGAGGGAAGTAGCGATGACCCGATATCTTGCAAAGTAATTTCTTTGAATTCAGCAAAGATAAAAAGAACAACTCATTGAGGGGTGTAACGCGTCACAGCCTTTAAGACAGACATACACAGAACTGAATAGCTGCAGTGCGATGAACGTCCGGTCTGGTTAAGCTGCATTGCAACGTCCGGGTGATTAGTGAAAGTCCGCTTAGGACCGATATCAGGCTCCAATCATCGGCGGAATTTGCCGATGCTGCGCGTTGTACGAAAGTCCACTTTGGCGAAGCATGAACTATACTTTTCCGGTAAGGCAATCAAAAGTCCCACCTAAACCCCGTCACCTCTTCCGAGACTTCCCAGAGCTTTTCCATGACCGCTTTGTCGTAGGCATGGGGGTTTAGCGTACCCTTTCCAACCGGTCCGCCCGTTTGCATCAACCCTGTAGGTCCGTAAAGCGCACGTTGCTCCAGCCCGTCCTCGGTCGCGCACATGATTTCTGGGTAAGCGCCTTTCTCAGCGCTTTGAACCATTGGTGTTTTGCTCGTCAACCACCACGTCAACCGCGTCATCAGCCCGCCACTGGTGCTGATCAGAGATGTCGCAGAAGCGCCAGGGTGGCAGACGTAAACCTGAACGTTTTTGCCATTCTCTTTGAGGCGATCCTGTAACTCATATGCAAACATCATCTGCGCTAGCTTACTTTGGCTATAGACTGGATTGGCGCTGTAATTCTTGTCCCAATTCATGTCGTCGAACTGGATGGTTTTGATTCCCATATTGTAGCCAAGGCTAGCAACAACAACGATGCGGCCTTGGCTGGCTTCGATCCTATCAAACAGCATTCCACACAGCACGAAATGGCCGTAATGGTTTGTGCCAAGCTGGCTTTCGAACCCATCAACTGTGAACTTCTGAGTTGGCACCTGTGCGATAGCTGCGTTGCAGATCAGCGCGTCGATCTGCGGAACAATTTTCTTTACCTCTTCGGCGGCTTTACGAACGCTTGCCAGATCAGACAGGTCCATCCGCACAAAACTAACATCGGCCTGTGCACCAAACTCGCCTTTCAACTCTTTGACAGCGGCGGTCGATTTATCTGCGCTACGGTTCAACATTACCACCTTTGCGCCCTTGGACAGAAAAGTGCGCGCGGCCTGAAACCCAGCACCCGCGTTGGCACCTGTAATGACGTAAGTTTTGCCTGCAAGTGATCCGAGGCGCTCTGGCGCCCAACCTTTAGGGCCGAATGTTGTATCTGCCATTGTGTTGCTCCTTATGACGCCAGCATATTAGCTGCGTAATGCATGTTGATGACCTGATATTGTAGATAGCTCTCGCTAACCTTTCGAAATAGATGGGATCGTCGCGAATACTTGCCTGATTGTATCAGTTGGGTTGTCAGCGGGAATTTCCCGACATTAAATTGGCCACATGAGTAAACAACGTATCAAACAGCTTATCAAAGACCGCACTGACCGAGACGGTTTGACGGAAACTGGCATTCGAGGTGTGCGCCTGTTTCGGGCGACACAAGCGATCCCCTGTGTTCCGGCGGTGTATGAACCCAGTGTCGTTGCCATCGTCAACGGCTCTAAGGAGGCTATTCTGGACGGCCACAGATATGTCTACGACAACAGCCATTACTTGTGCTGTCCCATGACAATGCCCGTGAAGGCCGGAACACCTACCGCATCAGTTGATAATCCTCTTCATGGTGTTTTCATCTCTTTGAACCTGCGGGTCATGACGGAACTTGCGTTAGAAATGGAAAATGTTGGCGGCACACTCCCCATGGTCAAAGGTGACTTGCGCGCGCAGGGAATCAGGTTGGCAAAGTGGGATGAGGGTTTCACCGACGCGCTGTTGCGTCTGTTGCAACTAGGTGCAAATCCAACGGATGTGGTTGTTCTAGGGGACGTTCGGCTACGCGAGTTATACTATGCGATCCTTCAAGGTGAGGCGGGCATGTTCGCTCGGCAGGCATTTGCTTCTGGAAATGCCATTGCACGGTCTATCGCACATGTGTCGTCCCATTTGGAGTCGCCAGTATCGGTTGATGATATGGCCGCACGTGCAGGCATGAGCCGCGCCGTATTTCATCGCAAGTTCAAACAAGTTACGACAATGGCCCCAATCCAATTTGTGAAATCAATGCGCCTAAATAACGCCGCCATGAAAATAGCGGGGGGCATGAATGTTAACGAAGCCGCAATCGGTGTGGGATACGTCAGCCCATCTCAATTCAGCAGAGAATTCAAACGCGTGTATGGTCAATCACCGCGACAGTGGAGTGAAGCGCAACAGCTGCCAATTGGTACCATATGATCAGTTTGAAGCTCGCCAAAAGCTAACCTTGATTGAGCAATCTGGAAGGGCAACTTTGTCCCGCTCTGTGTGAATTCAGTTAACTCGAATTTTGCATCTGCAGCGAAGTTCCGGTCTTACAGATTGCGCTGCAGCAACTAGACCTGTCGGCCAAGGTCGGCAATGGACCGCAAAGGACAAAAAACTGCCCCTCAAAAGTGCAGGCTCTGCGCAGCGGCTAGAGGGCGACAACGTTGTCGATGTTCTTGTGTGTAAATTGTGTGTAAATGGACATCAACGCCCAAAAACAAGAAAGGATGACGGTACTCCAACATTTTGTATATTTTTCAATATTTTAAAATGAACTTCAAACTGAAAAACATCCATAAACAGAGCATGACAATTACTTTTAATCAGTAGGTCGATGGTTCGAACCCATCAGGGCTCACCACTTTACTCCTTTCGAACACAATCACTGATCACACGAACGCGTTCGTTTGTGTCGGGGCGCTGTCTTGTGAGTGTATTCGCATTAGATGTACTGTGAAGCGACACCACACAAGGGGCCATAATGTCAGTCTACCTTCACGGCCTCTCAACGGCACTTCCACCACATACCTTGCCTCAAGCGCAGGTGCAGGAGCGGGCGGCGATCATTTTTGGTGACAAGTATCCACAGTTTTCCCGTCTGGCCAAAGCCTTTGTGACAGCCGAGATAGACCAACGTCATTCCGTCGTCCCGCTTGATTGGTTTTCTGATCCCCATGGCTGGAAAGATCGAAACGAGATTTTCATGGTTGAGGCCAAGAAGATGTTTATTACCGCAGCGCAGGCGGCACTGCAAAATGCGGGCTGGAACGGTTCAGACGTGGATACGGTTGTAACTGTGTCTTCCACAGGGATTGCGACTCCTACGCTTGAAGCGCAGGCGTTCAGCGAAATGGGGTTTCGCACCGATATCATGCGTGTGCCGCTTTTCGGCTTGGGGTGTGCGGGTGGCGTATCAGGCTTGTCTGTCGCGCAATCGCTGGCATCAGCCAAACCGAATTCCAACGTCCTACTCGTCATCGTAGAAACCTGCTCGCTCGCCTTTCGCGCGGACCGATTGCAGAAAGCCGATATCATCGCATCCGTCTTGTTTGGCGACGGCGCGGCCGCCGCTTGCATATCAACAAGCCACCCTGAAACCCGCGAAATTACCTTGGCTGGCGGGTATCAGAAAATCTGGCCAGACACGCTCGGCATAATGGGGTGGGATGTGGATGAGACAGGGTTCGGCGTGGTGTTTGATCGATCTATCCCCAGCTTTGTCACCGATCACTTCGCGCCAGCCGTAAAGGACGCGTTGAGTGCCTGCAATCTGACCCACGAAGATATTGACCGTTATGTCTGCCACCCAGGCGGCACTAAGGTTGTCGAAGCAATTGAGGGTGCGCTGCACCTAAACCAAGGCAGTTTGAGTGCCGAACGCGACGTACTACGTCGCGCAGGCAATATGTCTGCACCCACAGTCCTGTTCGTTATGGACACTGTGCTAAAACAGGGCGACACAGGCCAAATGATGGCCTGTGCCCTTGGACCCGGGTTCACTGCGTCCTTCCTCCCCTTTCACGTTGGCCAAGGATTAAACTGATGCAAACTGGCGCGCTGCTTTTCCTTGGCTTTATTGTTCTACAACGACTGTCTGAACTGGCCATATCAAAGGCGAACACCAAACGCCTTTTGGCCCGTGGTGCGTATGAGGTGGGCGCAAACCACTACCCCGCGATGGTCGCCATGCATTCTGCTTGGATCGTTTGTTTGGTGGTGTTTGGCTACACTCAACCGGTCTCGTTATTTTGGCTCGCGATCTTTGCGGTGCTGCAAACCTTTCGCGTTTGGATCCTTGCGAGCCTTGGATCACGTTGGACCACGCGGATCATCATCCTCGAAGAACCGCTCGTCACCCGTGGCCCTTTCAAACTCATCCGCCACCCGAACTACGTGCTTGTCATCGCAGAGATCATTGTCGCACCCATGGTGCTGGGCCTTTGGTGGGTTGCCGCCCTGTTTACGGTGTTAAACGCCGCCATGCTTTGGGTGCGTATTGGGGCCGAAGAACGCGCCCTTGCTCCGCTGCGTGATCAATAGATCAGCCAGACCAAACCGAGCGTAATCGCTGGCAGTGCCAATAGAATCCCGACTCGCACCAGATCGGCGATCACAAAGGGCAGCGTGCCACGGAATGTTTCGGATATCGGCGTATCTTTGTCGAGCGCGTTGATCACAAACAGATTCATGCCAACGGGCGGCGTAATCAGCCCGACCTCTACCACGATCAAAACAAGGATGCCGAACCATAGGCCGAAATCATCTGGGCTCATGCCAAAATCAAGGCCGACCATGATGGGATAGAAGATTGGCACGGTCAGCAGGATCATCGACAGGCTGTCCATGATGCAACCAAACACCAGATACAGCGCCAGCACCGCAAACAGCACCAGCCACGGGCTGAACCCTTGCGAACCGACCCAAGATGCCGTGTTTTGCGGCAACTGCGTTAGCGCGAGGAAGTTGTTGAACAATGACGCGCCCAGAATGATCATAAAGATCATACCCGTGGATTTCGCGGTGCCTAAAATGGCATCGCCCGTTTTTCGCAGGTTCAACTGCCCCGAGAATATCGCCAAAAGGCCCGTACCTGCTGCACCTACGGCAGCGGCTTCGGTCGGGGTGAAGAAGCCGAAATAAATACCGCCCACAACGGCCAAGAAGATGGTCAGAACAGGCCAAACCTTGAGCAATGCCTTGAGGCGTTCCTCATAGGTCTTGCGCTCCAAAACTGTGCCGCCTTCGTTTTTTAAGCGCACCAAAATTGCGATAGTGATCATGTAACCCGCCGCGGCCAGCACACCAGGGATCATCGCTGCCACAAACAGTTTGGCGATGTTCAGTTCCGTCAGGATCGCATAGATCACCAGAACCACAGAGGGCGGGATCAAAATGCCGAGCGTCCCACCAGCCGCCAACGCACCTGTCGCCAAGCGACCAGAATAGCCGTAACGTTTCAGCTCTGGCAGGGCCACTTGCCCCATCGTTGCGGCCGTTGCCAATGATGATCCACAGATTGATCCAAAGCCCGCACAGGCCCCCACGGCGGACATGGCCACGCCACCCTTTAAATGACCAAGCCACGCCTCTGCCGCCTTAAACAGATCACGCGACATGCCACTGATTGTTGCAAACTGGCCCATCAGCAAAAACAGCGGAATGATCGAAAACGAATAGTTGGCAAAGGTGCCAAACGTCATGTTCTTTAACTGCGCCAACGTCATGGTCGGCGTGCCCGTCACCAGCCATGTGCCACAAAATCCGATCAACGCCATCGCTGGGCCAATAGGAATGCGCAGGAACAGCAGAACCAAAAGGGCAGGAAAGGACCAGAGGCCAATCTCAAAATTGCTCACGCTGTACCCCCAAAGGACCGCAAGGAACGGATAACGCAAAAGGCCGCTACGATGACAAATACCGCCATGCCCAGAACGCCTGACGCATAGGCCTGCCAGATCGGAAACTGCATGATGAACGTCGTTTCACCGTAGTTCAGTTTGTCGAGCATACCGAGCCACAGGCGATAGCCACCAATCACCGCAATCGCCAGTAACAACAGGTCAGACACCAGATCTGACAGCAGGTTTTGCCATCGCGCAAAGGCGCTTTCAAACAGATCGACCCGCGCGTGGCCTTTTGAATACTGTGTCCACGGCAGAAATGCGAAAACGGCGAATCCAACACCAAGTTCGACCATTTCATAATCGCCGTTTACTTGGTTGAGGCCAATAAAAGTAAGGGACCGCCCGAAAATACTGGCGCAAGTGATTGCAACCAACAAGATCAGGACGATCCCTCCAAGAATGGCCATGGCGCGCGCCAGAAAGCCAACAGATTTGTCGAGTGTGTCAAACACTGTCAGCTCCCCGCCGCACGCTTTTGCGATTTAGCCGCCGTTCGCTTTGATCAGCTCTTTGGCGCGTGAGATCAAGGCTTTGCCGTCGATACCTTTTGCGTCCATGTCAGCAATCCACGCTTCAATCACAGGCTGCGAGGCTGCTTTCCAACGGGCCACTTCGGCCTCGTCCAGCGTCACAATCGTGTTGCCTGCTTTTTCCGCAATCGCACGACCAGGTGCGTCTTTTTCCAGCATCTTGGTCGCTGCCAATTTCGACAGAACCATGCCGCTGTTGTCGTCCAAGATTTTGCGCAGATCTTCGGGCATGCTGTCGTATTTGGCTTTGTTCATCACGGTCAGAATCGCCGTTGTGTAGAGCGCTTCTTTGCCAGAAAATTCTGTGTGGTTGCTCACCAGTTCGGACAATCGCACGGCTGGCGTCACTTCCCACGGGATCACAGTTCCATCGATGACTTTCTTGGACAGTGCCTCAGGAATTGCAGGGACAGGCATACCAACCGCCGTCGCACCCAGCTCACCCAACAGGTTGTTGATTACACGGGTCGGGCCGCGCAATTTTTTACCCTTCATGTCTTCCAGTTTGGTCACGCCAGTTCCTGTGTGGATCACACCTGGGCCATGAACCCAAGCGCCCAGAACCTTCACGCGGCTGTATTCGTTGTTTTGGAAATCTTCCTCAACCATCTGTTGATACGCCAAGGACGTTGCAATGGAATCGGTCATCATGAATGGCAGCTCAAACACTTCCGTGCGTGGGAAACGACCTGGCGTATAACCCGCGACTGTCATGATAATATCGACAACACCGTCTTGCGCCTGATCCATCAGTTGTGGAGGACGACCACCCAAAGCCATTGCGTCGAAATGTTCTATCTTAATGCGCCCACCAGAGGCTTCTTCCACGCTGTTGGCCCAAGGAACGAGCACCAAAGACGGGATCGTTGCAGGCGGTGGCAGGAATTGGTGCAAGCGCAATGTCACGTCTTGCGCCACAGTTGGAACAGCGGTCATTGCTGTCATCATCACAGCCGCAACACCCGCAGCCGCCATCTTAAACTTCGTTGAAATTGTCATATTTTCTCTCCCAGTATATCGGCCTTGCCGTACCCTAGGAATGTTTGTCTATTTACTTAACAAGTTCAACCGATAGTTTTTGAAAGCACTTTGCTATTCCAAACTCGCCCAAAATGCCTGCGCGTTTTCAATCATGGCATCCGCACCTTCATCGAATTTTGTGCCCCCAACGGGACGTGCAAACATATACAGTTTATTGGCGTGAATGCGCCAAACTTCTGGGTCCGCTGGGACCAGCTTTTTGAACGAAGCCGCCCGTGTGCAATAGCCGCCAAACTGTGGTGCATAGCTTTCGGGACTGGACGCAAACAGGTCCGCTTCCTCTTGGCTGGCAAAACGCCACGTGGCGTCTTTCCAAACCACGGAATACACCTCAGACCCTTCGTTTGCGCTGTTTTTCAGGAAATACGCGGTCGTGTCATACCCGCGAATGGCCGTGCCTGTTGCCGCATCTTGCGCAATAGGACCTTTGGCAAATGTTGGTAAGGCCAGCGACACGCCCCCGACAAAAACAGATGCAATCAGCACAGCACGGCGGGTGGGTTTAAACGGATTTGGGTTAGACACTTCAGCCTCCATCAAAAGATCGGACCAAAGTTAACAACCTAACTGAAAACCCACCAATCACGTTCCCGTGGCGAAACGTTACTGGTAATCGCGGGGGCGTAATCCGTAGCGCGCCAACCGATCATAAAATGTTTTGCGTGGCAGACCGAGCGCTTCTGCTGTTTGGGTGGCTTTGCCTTTGAACCGCTTTAACGCATCTTCTAAAACGGATCGCTCATAATCATCCATTTGCTCGGCAAGCGTTTTTGTTTCTTCGGATTGGCTTGCCAGAAAATCATTGGCAAAGGCCCGCAACTCCAACAGGTTTTCGCTCCATTTGCGATCTTGTACACTGCGCAGGACTTCTGGGGGCAAGGTTGGCATTTCAAGGTTACGGTTGCGCACCGCTTGACGCAGAACGGCCTCAAACATCACAGCAATGTCACCGTCGCGCGCGGCAAAATCGGGGATAGTAACCTTCTCAGGACACAAACTCTCAAACGCTGGAAGCCCTTTTTGCCCTGACGCAATCAACCGTATTTCTGGTCGGTTTTGAACCGCCGCAAGGACACAATCCACTTGTTCTTGACTTGCTTCGTCAAACGCCCGAACCGACAGATCAACCGCGCCCGGCTCTATGGAAAACGTTGCTAGATCAATTTCTGGCGCACGCACGATCTGAAATCCATCGCGGTCTTCTGACAATGTGAAAATCGTGTGCGCCGCCAGACGTTTGCCCACACCAACACCACCTACCAGCATTACGTGCTGTCCTGTCTCCGCCGCGGCGCGCAGGTCGCTTCGAAGCGTTTTGCTGGCGACGCTTTCACCTGGAAAGTTGATCGACGCGGGGTCGCTTCGCTGCATTTGCCGCTCAATCCGTCGCGTGCGCAGGACCAGCGCGCGGTGAGACAATGCACGGTTCAAAACCCCCAACAGATGTGTCGTCTCACATGGTTTTTCGAGGAAATCATAGGCCCCTTCCTTCATCGCGCGAATGGCCATAGGCACGTCACCTTCGCCTGTCAGCATGACCACTGGCAAGTCTGGGTCGACCCCTTGAGCCAGCGCCAGAATGTCGAACCCGTCCTTTTCAGGCATCCGAATATCGGTCAAAACAATGCCTGCAAAATTCGCTCGAATGGTCCGACGCGCTTGCACGTAATGCGCCGTGGAAATCACGCTGATCCCTTCCAGATCGAGCGTCTGCGCCAAGGACGCCCGCAACGCGTCGTCGTCTTCTATCAATAGAACCGTGCCCGTCATGGTGCTTTCCTCAACTCAACGCAAAATTCCGCGCCCTGATCCAAATTGCGGCACCTCAACTGCCCGCCAAAGCTGCCGATGATCCCATAAGAAATCGACAACCCAAGGCCAAGGCCCTTGGACGCGCCCACATCTTTGGTCGTGTAAAACGGCTCGAACACGCGATCAGGATCAGCCAAGCCTGACCCTGTATCCGTCACAAACACACGCACCATTTCTGCGTCTTCTTCAATCCGCAAACCCAGAACCTTATTTTGCACATCAGCCATTGCATCCATGCCATTGCCCATCAGGTTCACAATCACTTGCTGCAACCGAACAGGACCACCCATCACCATAAGTGGTGTTCCCAGCGGTTTGTGATCCAGCGTTACCTTTTCGTCGCGCAACCGTTGCCCTGCCAGCCGCACTGCATCCGCAAGCACAGCGTTCAGATCCACGGGTTCGGCGACCTCGACCTCGTTTCGGGCAAAGCCGCGCAGGTTCTTGATGATCCGATTGATACGATCCACTTGTTGCGTGATCAGGCTTAGGTTCTCGGACGCCTCTGGAAGCCGATCCCGTTCGATCAGCTTCATACCATTGGCCGCAAAATTGCGTATGGCGGCCAGCGGTTGGTTCACCTCGTGACTGATCCCCGCCGACATTTGCCCCAATGCCGTCAGCTTACCCGCTTGAACCAGCTGATCCTGCGTCGCTTGCAATTGTGCGGTGCGCTCTTCGACTCGTGCCTCTAGCCGTGCATTGACCTGCGCCTCAACCTGCAATCGATCCGTCAACCGCCGCCGCCTTTGGTTCAACGCCACCAACACTGCTCCGATCAACGCCAGCAAAGCCACAGCTAAATACGCCAGCACCCGCGCGTTCTGTGCTGCCGTTTTCGTATCGAGAAACAGCTTCGCCGTCAGTTCCAGCCGCGGAATATACTCTGACAAAACCAAAGCCCGATCCGGCATCACCGTCCCTGTACCAAAGTTCAAAATCGGCACGCCAAAAAGGTCTGACCGTAAATATTTGGGAAACGGTTTCACCTCTTCTCGTGGAAACAACCGCGCCGCTTCTTCGCGCATGCCGTCGTCTGAATCGAGTGTTAAGACCATCTCAACGCGGTTGGTCACAAAGACCACATCAAACTCGTCTTCAAAGACCAATACAGTCTCATCTACTTCCCACTCGAATTCCAATTGCGCCACATCGGCGCGCACCACAACAACACCTATGGGCGGTGCTTGTCCGTCAATCACACCCCGCGCGAAATAGAAATCGCGTCCACGATCACGGGGCGCGAACGAATGATCATAGCCAAGCCCACCCGTTAACGCCCGCTGCACATAAACCTCGCGCGCGAGGTTTTGGCCAAGCGCGGAAAACGGGTCTTCGTAGTTGGATGCCGCCACCACAACGCCTTGCCGGTTTAAAACCAGTATCTCCTCGGCGCCGACTGTCAGCGCAGTGTTCACCAAATAGGCGTTCGCTGCCTCTTGGCTGATCCCACCACCGAGCACGCCAACAACAATCGGATGACGCACCAAAAGGTTCGGCAGTTGTTGAAAGCTGGCCAATTGCCCCAACAGTCGATCCGCTGCCTGATCCAACTGCACGTTGCCTGTGCGTTGCAACTGTCCAAGATTGGCACGATACGCAAAGGAATAAACGCCGAGCGCAACCGCGCCAGCGACCAATATGAACCCAAGAAAAGGCAGTGCCCGTTTCACAAAAAACCACGTCTTGTCCTTGCGCGAATCTGCGCTGTTCCATGTTCCGCACACACCACCAAAGCACAAGGTAAACTGTCCGAAAATTCGCACAAACACATTTATTCCCGTCTTTACGGTAAAATTTCCGTTACTTTTCAATGCGTTTTCGGCTGTGCAAAAAATCCTTTGCACTAAACCCACGGCTGCGGTGCTTTACTGTCAGTCGGATTTTATCCGCTTACATTCCATTGGGAGGAAACCATGAAAACGTTTTTGAAAGCCGCCTGCGTTGCCGCAGTCGCACTCGTACCATCCATTGCAGCCGCATCTTGTGAAGACGGCGAAGTCGTTGTGAAATTCGCGCACGTGACCAACACGGACAAGCACCCAAAAGGTATCGCTGCGTCTTTGCTGGAAAGCCGTGTGAATGCAGAAATGAACGGCAAAATGTGCATGGAGGTGTTCCCGAACTCCACTTTGTACGATGACAACAAAGTTCTTGAGGCGATGCTGCAAGGTGACGTTCAACTGGCAGCACCATCCTTGTCCAAGTTTGAAAAATTCACCAAACAGTTCCGCATTTTCGATCTGCCGTTCATGTTCAACGACATCAACGCGGTTGACGCATTCCAGAACTCTGACACGGGTCAGGCGATGAAGGACTCCATGCAAAAGCGTGGTCTGCAAGGTCTGGCATTCTGGCACAACGGCATGAAACAAATGTCTGCGAACAAACCACTGGTTCTGCCAACAGACGCCAACGGCCTAAAATTCCGCGTACAGTCTTCTGACGTTCTGGTTGCACAAATGGAAGCCATCGGCGGCTCCCCGCAGAAAATGAAATTCGCCGAAGTATACGGCGCATTGCAACAGGGCGTTGTAGACGGTCAGGAGAACACTTGGTCCAACATCTACGGCAAGAAATTCTTCGAGGTGCAGGACGGCGTGACCGAAACCAACCACGGTATCATCGACTATCTTTTGGTGACATCTGTTGATTGGCTGGATGGTCTGGAAGCAGATACACGCGACCAATTCATGACCATCGTCAAAGAAGTGACCGAAGCGCGGAACGGTGAGTCCACAGCTGTGAACGCTGGCGCGAAACAAGCCATCATCGATGCAGGCGGCGTAGTCCGTCAGCTGACACCAGAACAGCGTGCGGCTTGGGTTGAAACGATGAAGCCTGTTTGGGCACAGTTTGAAGGCGACGTAGGCGCTGAAAATATTGCAGCTGCGCAAAAAATGAATGCGATGACCAACTAAGATCATTGCTTGTTATGGGGGCGGGCCATTCGGCTCGCCCTTTTTCTTGAAAAGGGGGGACCTTTGCAAATGTCACACGACATAAAATCACCGACCGACCGGTTCGAGGAGACGCTGATCGCGCTGATCCTTGGCGCTATGACAGTGGTGACATTTGCCAATGTCGTCGCACGGTACGGCTTTAATTCTAACATCTTGTGGGCCGTCGAATTTACCGTCTTTCTGTTTGGCTGGATGGTCCTGCTCGGCGCATCCTATGCCGTCAAAATCGGCGCACATTTGGGCGTAGATGCAATTCTCAATATTGTTTCGCCCAGCGTGCGCAAGATCATGGGGCTGATCGCCGTAACGGTCTGCATCGCCTTCTCACTCTTGTTGCTCAAAGGTTCATGGGACTATTGGGCGAACTTCGCCAATCTGCCAGGCACAGAAGGCCGCTGGTTCCCCACAGGGTTTGAGGAAAAGTTCCGTGGCAAAGCCTGGTACGAAACCGACGATATTCCGATGCCCGCGATCCTTGCCTGGATGGAAGGCGCGTTTAACGACGGGGATGAATACGAAAAACTCCCCCGCCTGATCCCCTACATGGTCATGCCAATTTCCATGGCGCTCTTGGTGTTTCGCTTCGTGCAAGCCGCATTCAAATTGATGCGCGACGATATCACCATGCTAATCGTCAGCCACGAAGCCGAAGACGCGATGGATGACGCCGCGCAATACGTAAAGGATAACACCTAATGGAAGTCGTTCTCCTATTCGCCATGGTCATCGGTTTGCTGATGATCGGTGTGCCTATCGCAGTTGCGCTTGGCTTTTCGTCCATCATGTTCCTTCTGTGGTTCTCAGACAGCTCCCTCGCATCCGTTGCACAAACACTGTTTAACGCGTTCGAAGGGCACTACACTCTACTGGCGATCCCGTTCTTCATCCTCGCCTCGTCGTTTATGTCGACAGGGGGTGTGGCCCGCAGGATCATCAACTTCTCGATCGCTTGTGTGGGCCACTTTCACGGCGGCTTGGCTATAGCAGGGGTCTTCGCCTGTATGCTGTTTGCCGCGCTATCAGGCTCGTCCCCCGCTACAGTGGTCGCCATCGGCTCCATCGTTATCGCGGGTATGCGCCAAGTGGGCTACACCAAGGAATTCGCCGCTGGTGTGATCTGTAACGCGGGTACGCTGGGCATTCTGATCCCGCCGTCCATCGTGATGGTGGTCTACGCCGCTGCTGTTGAGGTGTCTGTCGGCCGCATGTTCCTTGCAGGTGTTATTCCGGGTCTCATGGCCGGGACAATGCTGATGATCGGCATATACATCATGGCGCGGGTGAAAAACCTGCCAAAAGGCGAACGCGCCCCGTGGTCCGAACGCTTGAATGCAGCAGCCCAAGCTGGCTGGGGTCTGTTCCTGATCGTCATCATTTTGGGTGGCATTTATGGTGGCATTTTCACCCCGACCGAGGCCGCCGCCGTGGCCGCAATCTATGCATGGATCATCGCCAGCTTTATCTACCGCGACATGGGTCCACTTGCGACAGCCGAAGGAGAAAAGAACCTTTCCCTTCTCGACAAACCCTACGCAATCGTTACGGCCCTGTGGCATCGCGACACGATTGATACGCTGTTCGAGGCGGGCAAACTGACCGTCACACTGCTGTTTGTCATCGCAAACGCGCTGATCCTGAAACACGTGCTGACCGACGAACAAGTGCCGCAACACATTACCGAAGCCATGTTGGCCGCAGGCCTTGGCCCTGTTGCCTTCTTGATTGTGGTGAATGTGATCCTGCTGATCGGTGGACAGTTCATGGAACCGTCTGGCCTCCTTGTGATCGTTGCACCTCTCGTGTTCCCAATCGCGATTGAACTCGGCATCGACCCGATCCATCTGGGTATCATCATGGTGGTGAACATGGAAATCGGCATGATCACACCGCCTGTCGGTCTCAACCTCTTCGTCACCTCGGGCGTGGCTGGTATGCCGATGATGGCCGTGGTCAAGGCGGCGCTACCGTTCCTTGCCATCCTCTTTGTGTTCTTGATTATGGTCACATACATCCCAATCATTTCGACGTTCCTACCGAACCTTGTGATGGGGCCAGAGATCGTTTTGAAGTAACGCCAAGACAACCTTGCGATACGCCTAACCAAAACGTAAACCTCCTGCACACTGTGGGAGGTTTACGTGTCTAAAATCATCGAAGAATTCATCGCCCATCTTGGGCCGCGCGTGACTGGCACACTACAAGGCACCGCCAAACTGGTGATCACAGATGAAGGTAGCGTCATGCTGTCCGACCAAGGCGCAGTGGAAGGCGACGGAGATGCAGACGTTACGCTCAAAGCATCCGAGCAGGTGTTTCGCAACATCCTTGATGGCTCGCAAAACCCAGCAATGGCGTTTATGTCGGGCAAGTTAAAGGTGGACGGGTCCAACATGCGTGCGCTCAAAGTGTCAGAAATCCTGACAGCGGACTAAACGCCAAAAATCGGCAGAATTCTTGATTCGCACCGCCAGTCAACAAAAATTATCGCCCAAATAGCTGTATATTTGCGCTTGCAATGGTCCTAGCCTTTTTACCTACGTGATTCTTTTTAGGGCGAACCGCACATAATGATCCTGAACTTTGGCTCGATAAATCTTGATCTGGTGTACCGCGTGGCATCCTTGCCAACGCCTGGGGAAACGCTCGCCAGCACGTCTTACGAAAAATACCTTGGTGGCAAAGGCGTGAACCAATCTATCGCCGCGCAACGCTGCGGGGCCGAGGTGCGCCATATCGGGTGTGTCGGACCTGATGGGGATTGGTTGCGCGAACAGATCGCCGAATTTGGCCTAACGCTCGACGGGATCAAAACGGTGGATGAACACACGGGCCATGCCGTGATCCTTGTTGACGATGCTGCCGAAAACCAGATCGTGCTGTACGGTGGTTCTAATCAAACCTTTACGATGGACCAGATTGAAGCAGCGCTCAAAAGGGCCGATCCAAAAACGGATTGGGTCATTTGCCAGAACGAAACCAACCTTGTGCATGAACTGGCCCAATCCGCACGCCAAAAGAACTTTCGCACCGCCTATTCCGCCGCCCCGTTTGAAGCGGAACACGCGATCCCCATGCTCGATCACATCGACTTGCTGGCCGTGAATGAAGTAGAAGCCGCCGCCTTGCAAAACGCGCTTGGCAAAGATCCCCGCGACCTAGGCCTGCGGTATCTGCTCGTAACCAAAGGGGCCGATGGCGCGGATTTGCACACCCATCACGAAACCCTTCACCAACCCGCGTTCAGCGTGACCCCGCAAGACACCACAGGCGCTGGCGACACGTTTCTTGGCGCGTTCATGGCAGAATTTACGCTGTCAAACAGCCCCGCCAAAGCGCTCCGCTTTGCATCTGCAGCGTCTGCCATTCAAGTGACCCGCGCGGGTGCTGCCCCAGCAATCCCGATGCGCGAAGAAGTCCTCGCATTCCTGAAAGACAACACATGACCCACAAGATCATCATCGACACCGATCCGGGCATCGACGACGCCATGGCGATCTTTTACGCGGCCCTGCACCCCGACATTGATATCGTTGGCATGACCAGCGTGTTTGGCAATGTCACCGCCGAAATCGCCGCGCGGAACGCCATCGTTTTGGCAGAGCGAGTTGGCCAAACCATTCCTGTCGCAAAAGGTGCTGCAAAACCGATGGTCATGGAACCAAACGGGGTGTCTGATTACGTGCACGGCGTTGAGGGGTTCGGCACCATGCCAGCGCAACCCATCACAGGGAAACCTGTTGATGAACCTGCGCATGAATTCATCTGCCGCATGATCCATGAACACCCGAACGAAATTATCCTCTGCCCCATCGGCCCGCTTACAAACATCGCCATGGCGCTGGAACATGACCCAACCATCGCCGCCAAAACCAAAGCGGTTTACATCATGGGTGGCGGACTGAACAAAGGCAATGTGACGGAATATGCCGAGGCCAACATTTGGAACGACCCGCACGCCGCCGATGCCGTGTTTGCTGCGAGTTGGGACATCACGATGGTTGGGCTCGATGTCACAACATTGGTCCAATGCGTGCCTGCCGATTTCGAACGGCTCGCGGCATCCACACCTACCATTGGCGGGTTTTTAAACGAAGCAGTGCAGTTCTACATGGACTTTTACGCGTCGCATTATGGTAAGCGGGGCTGTGATATGCATGACCCAACGGCAATTATCGCCATCACCGACCCCCAATATTTTACCATTGAAACCCACGCCCTAGAGGTTATCGTGGACGGTGCTCGCATAGGTCAGACCCTTCGGTCTACCGATCCTTCCAGACCAAAACACAAGGTCCCGATGGACGTCGATGCCGAGGGTGTGAAACAGCGGTTTTTGTCCATGATTGAAACCGGTTTTTAAAGGAGACTGAAATGACTGAATTTTCCGTACTCGCCGTCAGCCCATCTGACCCCGACGCCCCCGAAAAATTTGCGAAATCTTTGCGTGAAACGGGCTTTGCGGTGATTAAAGACCACGACATCGACATGTCTGAAATCAGCGCGATGTACGATGTGTGGCAACCCTATTTCGCGGATGATGCGAAACTGGATGACGCGACTGACATGGGCGATCCGTCAGGATATTTCGGCTACAAATCCGAAAACGCCAAAGGGGCGGCGCAAAAGGACCTCAAAGAATTCTATCACGTCTATCAGAAAAACGATCTGCCAGATGGTGTGTCCGATGTGACCAAGAACTTTCACACCAAAATGGTTGGCATGGGCAAAATGCTGCTCGGCTGGCTTGATCAGGTGACGCCAGACGATGTG
>CALLAV010000286.1 GCA_938001995.1 uncultured Amylibacter sp.
GCTGATCGGGCGTGTTCAGGGGCAGGCGTTTGGCGGTGGTATCGGTATGATGTCAGTCTGCGACATCGCGATTGGCGCAAGCGATTTGAAGTTCGGCCTGACAGAAACGCGCCTTGGTTTGATCCCTGCGACGATCTCTCCTTATGTGATCAAGCGCATGGGCGAGGCACTGGCGCGGCGTGTGATGATGTCTGCGCGGTTGTTTGACAGTGATGAGGCGCAAGCGCTGGGACTGTTAGCGAAAGTGGTTACGCCTGAGGACCTTGATGCGGCGGTCGAAGCAGAAATCAAACCCTACCTTAGCGTCGCACCGCGCGCGGTGGAAAAGACCAAACGCCTAATCCGCGGCCAAGGGGGAGAGATCAGTCAAGCACAGATCGACGCGAGCATCGCAGCTTTGGTTGAAGCATGGGAAGACAACGAAGCCCGCGACGGGATTACCGCTTTCTTTGCTAAAGAAAAGGCGCCTTGGATCAGCTAGGCCTCGTCGCGCAGTGCGTAAATATCTGTGTGCCAACTGTTCGGAATGTCTCCGCCAAACAGGTCACGCACGTAGGTGTATTGCGGCTCTAAGCGCTGTGCCATCTTCAGGCGCAAACGTGGATGCAGCGGCATTTTGATCGACACATTGCGCTTTTTGTTGAACGCGCCAGCATAGTGATCCACGCCCAGAAAACGGCAAATTCCATCTACAGCAGCCTGCTGAAACAGGTTCTCAAAGAATGCGAAGTGTATGTTTTCAGGGGCAAAAACCGATCGAATGGTGCGGATCGTGCTGACATAATCGGACCGATCCAGATAGACGTCTTTTTTAAACGCCCCGTCGATTTTCTGTTCCATTTCTTCAAGGGTATCCGCGTCTTCTGAAAAACGGATTTGCGACCAAAGCCGATCCACGGGGTTGCGCAAAAGAAGGATAATTTTGATATCAGGGAAATGCTTTTTGATCAGTTGGAACTCTTCCAATGGCAGCTTGCAGTAAGCGGGTGAAATCTCGCCAAAGGCGTGCTGCTTTTCCACCCGTTCATCGAAATAGGTGGCGTATTTTTCGATATCCCCGCCCATGGCCAAGCGGTCTGTCAGCGCGGAAATATGGTTAAAGGTGGACAAGCTTTTGGACCCGTTACTTTGCAGCCGCACCAGCCGTTTTTCAAACGCTGTTGTCGGCCATTTTGCCGTAGAATTGCGATTGCCCCAAAAATGCATTTCCTTCAGCGCGGACATATAGACCTCGGGATGGCTGGCCAAATAGCCAGACAACCACGTCGTGCCCGACTTTTGCGCGCCGATGCCAAGGTACATGGTCTTGCCGACAAGCTGTGGAAAATTCTCGTTCAAACCGCCGCACTTCGCTAAGGATTACAGCCGCAAAATTAGGAAACTCCGGCCCCGCGAACAAGCGGTAAAATGGAAATTCAAACCTGATCTGGTACGAAGGGGCGCAAGTTTACCCAAATGGGGCCAATTTCCCGCCCCCGATTGGTTGACCTTCGTGTGGGGCAGGGATAGTTAAGCCATAGCCAACAGCCTTTGTTCCGAGAAGGAGTCGCCCTTGGAAGACCTGCTCAGAGAGTATTTGCCAATTCTCGTGTTCATCGGGATCGCGGCAGCGTTGGGCCTCGTGCTCATTCTTGCCGCCGTCATCATAGCCATTCGCAACCCAGATGCCGAGAAAACATCGGCGTATGAGTGCGGCTTTAATGCGTTTGATGATGCACGGATGAAATTCGACGTGCGCTTTTACTTGGTGTCGATCCTCTTCATCATTTTCGATCTGGAGGTCGCGTTCCTGTTCCCTTGGGCTGCGTCGTTCAGCGACGTAGGCGTTTTGGGGTTCTGGTCCATGATGGTGTTCTTGGCGGTGCTGACCATTGGTTTTGCCTATGAGTGGAAAAAGGGAGCGTTGGAATGGGAGTAGTCACTTCACCCAACACCGCAGGTGGCGACCGCGAGGTCGCGACACGTGCGCTCAATAATGAATTGCAGGACAAGGGCTTTTTGCTGACGTCCACAGAAGACATCATCAACTGGGCCCGCACGGGATCATTGCACTGGATGACATTCGGTCTGGCCTGTTGCGCCGTTGAAATGATGCACACGGCGATGCCGCGTTACGACATGGAACGTTTTGGGACAGCGCCACGCGCCAGCCCTCGTCAGTCCGATCTTATGATCGTGGCGGGGACGCTGACCAACAAAATGGCCCCGGCGCTGCGCAAGGTCTATGACCAAATGCCAGAGCCGCGTTACGTGATTTCGATGGGATCCTGCGCCAATGGCGGCGGCTACTATCACTATAGTTATTCGGTTGTGCGTGGCTGTGATCGCATCGTGCCTGTCGATATCTACGTGCCAGGCTGTCCGCCTTCTGCGGAAGCACTGCTTTACGGTATCCTGCAATTACAACGCAAAATCCGTCGTACGGGTACGATTGTTCGTTAAGACAAAAGGAAGACGCCACATGTCAGAGGCTCTTACAGAATTGGGAACAGCTTTGGCCGCGAGCCGATCTGACGCGGTCATCGCGACGGGTGTGAACGCAATGGGCGAGCTGGTCGTTCAGGTGTCCCCAGCGGCGCTGCCTGATTTTATCGAACACATCAAAACCCAGCGCGATGCAAAATTCTCGTCCCTTGTGGACATCACAGCCGTGGATTACCCCAGCCGCGAAAAACGGTTCGAAATGGTTTACCATTTCCTGTCCATGTACACGAACCAACGTATCCGCATCAAAGCCAGCATTCACGAGGACGAAGTGGTCCCATCCATCACGTCCATCCACCCGTCGGCGGATTGGTTTGAACGTGAAGTGTTTGATATGTACGGCATCATGTTCTCGGGCCACCCAGATCTGCGCCGCATCCTGACGGATTACGGTTTCCGTGGGTATCCGCTGCGCAAAGACTTCCCGACAACGGGTTATACCGAAGTGCGCTATGACGAAGTCGAAAAGCGCGTTGTGTACGAACCTGTGTCCTTGGTTCAAGAATACCGCCAGTTTGATTTCATGTCCCCCTGGGAGGGCGCGGAATACATCCTGCCAGGTGATGAAAAAGAGGAGGCTGCGAAGTAGATGGAAGCGCTTTCTTTGATAGACACGATGATTGCTGCGGCTTGTTTCGCGATATCTCTAATTCCAGTTTTAAAAAATGCTGAAATGTCGAATATTTCGACTGCGGAGGCACTCTAATGGCTGACGGAACTTTCAACGACGCCCAGACGGGTGAACAGCGTATTCGGAACTTTAACATCAACTTTGGTCCGCAGCACCCTGCGGCCCACGGTGTGTTGCGCCTTGTGCTCGAACTTGACGGCGAAATTGTAGAACGCTGCGATCCACACATTGGCCTGTTGCATCGTGGCACAGAAAAACTGATGGAGAGCCGCACCTATCTGCAAAACCTG
>CALLAV010000287.1 GCA_938001995.1 uncultured Amylibacter sp.
AAAGAACCCCGTCGCTTTGGATTTGCCAATCCGCTGGGCCATGGTCATGGCCTCGGCGCAGGCCGTCGCCTCGTCAAGCAGGGACGCGTTTGCAATTTCAAGGCCTGTAAGGTCGGACACCATGGTCTGAAAATTTAGCAACGCTTCAAGTCGGCCCTGACTGATTTCAGGTTGGTATGGCGTATAGGCCGTATACCAAGCAGGGTTTTCGAGGATATTACGCTGGATCGCAGGGGGCGTGACGGTACCATGATAGCCTTGCCCGATCAGCGATGTCAGAACTTTGTTCTTGGACGCTGTAACCCGCATGTAATGCAGCAATTCGCTCTCGGATTTTGCTTTGCCAAAATCCAACGGTTCTTTCTGACGAATTTTCGCAGGAAGCGTGTCATCAATCAGTGCGTCGAGGTCTTTTACCCCCACAAAATCAAGCATGTCTTTCATCTCACTCGGGCTTGGCCCGATGTGGCGACGGTTCGCAAAGTCGTAAGGCAGGTAATCTGTGGGGGTAAAAGTCATAGTGCGTGTCCGTTTAAGAAATGTAGGATTTGTAGGCAGCTTCATCCATGAAGCCATCCATCTGCGATGGGTCAGAAGCCTTGATCTTAAAGAACCAACCATCACCCGTTGCGGATGTGTTCGCCAGCTCTGGATTAGCAACCAGCTCTTCATTGATCGCAGTAATTTCGCCATCAACAGGGGCCACGATGTCAGACGCTGCCTTTACGCTTTCAATCACAACGATTTCGTCGCCTTGGGACACTTCATCCCCAACTTCTGGCAGTTCAACAAATACCAAATCACCGAGTTGTTCTGTTGCGTGATCGGTAATGCCGACAACAAATTCATCACCTTCGGCGCGTAGCCATTCATGTTCTTCTGTGTATTTCATAGGGGTTTCTCCTTGTTGTTTGTGATGTCTAACGTTTGTAATTATGTGGGGTGAAAGGGGGTGGCACCCGTTTCATGGGGATGTGCTTGCCTCGCATGTCCGCAAAAATCGGCGCGTCAGCGTCGGCTACATTGACCAAGCCAAGCGCCATGGGGCCGTCAATCGTTGGGCCGAACCCTCCTGATGTCACAACGCCGATTTCCGTGCCTTCTGCATTCAACAGAACTGTCCCGCCGCGCACAGGCCTGCCTTCGGCCAGCAGTCCTACACGCATACGTTTGCGTCCTTCAGCAATCTTCCGTGCCAAAGCATCCGAGCCAATAAAATCGCCACTTTCACGGTGATCTTTGGGGATGGCCCAGATTAAGCCTGCTTCATGTGGAGTGATATCTTCGGACAGATCCTGACCGTATAGCGATAATCCAGCCTCCAATCGGAGGGAATCACGCGCAGCAAGACCAATCCATTCTATGTCGTCGTGGGCAACCAAAGAAGCTGAGAAGGCTTCGAGCTCGTTTACGGGCATGCCAACTTCAAAACCGTCTTCACCCGTGTAACCCGTACGGGACAGGAACCAGTTCTCACGAGGTTCTATCCCTGTCATGAAGGCCATAGGAGCAACATCAAATCCAAGGTCGCTCAGAACCGCTTCGGCCTTTGGCCCTTGCACCGCAAGGAAACCACGCTCGATAGGATTTACCGTGGCAGTGAAATCCTGTGCTTGGCTTTGAATGTGGGCGAGGTCTTTTTCAGCACAGCCCGCATTGGCGACGATCAAGTACCGATCATTGGCCAAACGTGTGACGATCAGATCATCAATGATCCCAGCGTCTTCGTTCAAAAGAAACGTGTATTTTGCTTCACCGATGTTTTGGCTCGAAGCATCATAAGGACACATTCGAGAAATCATCGCACTGGCATTTGGCCCTTCGATTTCAATGTGTAGCATGTGTGAGATGTCGAAAAGTCCCGCAGCTGCGCGGGTATGCAAATGCTCTTGTTTCACACCAAGGGGGTAGAACAGCGGCATTTCAAAGCCAGCATATTCGCCCATTTTTGCGCCCGCATCGACATGTGCTTGGTAAAGTGGCGTTCGTTTCATCTCGCGTCCAGTCTCAAGACATAGGGTTTAGCCACGCAAAATGCGCAACTCTCATCCCCTCTGTCTTTAGCCTGAGAGACTCGGTCATCTGAAAAAGAGACCTTAACACCTTCGGCGCGGGCAATGCCCGACTTTCCAGAGTGCTTACAGTTCACGGTCCTTTTGCCTGAGAGATTTTGGGTATTTCACCTTCGGCGGTAACGAATTTGTCGCTACACTCTCCCGCGAACAGTTCTGACGTTGTGCCAGATAGCAAGCTCTTGTTAGCGGCATTTTCGATTTATACAAAGCATTTTTTCACCGCTCAAAGAAAACGAACAATTCCGTCACTGGCCTATCAACAAATATGATAGTGAATACCAGGTTCGACCCGCTGCAAGTTTGCACTCGGAGATTGGAGCGATTGGTTCCATGGTTTAAAAGAAGCCCAGCCAGCTGGAAATCACTCGCCAAGCATTGCGACCAGATCGCACGACGTTTGAATATTTGCCTGACTAGCGTCTTGCTTTTGCTTTTTTTAGCAGTTTTTTGTTTGTTTACGCCCTCAAGCTCTTCGCGGTATCAATAATGCTTTCGCGCAGTATACCTTCGATATTTGCGATCATCGGTTCATCCATGATTAAGGTTGGCGACAGGATTAAGATGTTGCCAAGCGGTCTGGCAATCAAACCGCGTTTTTGACAGGCTCTTGCCAACTGCAGACCGATGTTTGCCTCATCTGGAAACGTCTCTTTGGTTTCCTTGTCAGACACAAATTCCAACCCCATCATAAAGTGGCTACCGCGTACATCGCCAACAATGTCGATGTCCATCAATCCACGCAGTGCGTTTTCGAATATCTTACCGGTGGTTTTAACACGGTTCGGAATACCCTCGTCTTCAAGAATCTTGATATTGGCGAGCCCAGCCGCGCAGGCCGCTGGATGCCCAGAATAGGTCATACCATGGGAAAACATGGCGTCAGGGCCAGAGATTACCTCATAGATTTCTTCGGAAATAATAGTGGCTGAAAGAGGCTGATACCCTGAGGTGATGCCTTTGGCGGTGCAAATGATATCAGGAACCATGCCATAGATATCTTCGGAGGCGAACATTTCGCCCAAACGGCCCCATGCCGTTACGACCTCGTCTGCGACATACATGATATCGTTGGCCGCCGTGATCTCGCGCATGCGTTTGTGATAGCCAGTAGGTGCAACAAGTACACCCCCTGCCCCCATGATCGGTTCTGCGAAAAATCCCGCAATGTTGTCTGCACCGATGCGTTCAATCGTATCAGTCATGTCTTTCGCTAACACTTCGAGAAACTCTGCCTCGCTCATGCCCTCTTCGCCTTCGCGGTATTGATAAGGCGAACGGAGATGGTGGACGAGGCCGTCTGCGGCGGTGTCCCAGCCAGCAGAATAGGCAGGTGTCGTGAGGGCCATCGCCATATGTGTCGACCCGTGGTACGCGCCCATACGGGACAGCAGTTTCTTTTTGTTCGGGCGGCCCTTGAGGTTGTTGTAATGGTGTAGCATCCGCACCGCCGTATCGTTGGCCACAGAGCCAGAGTTGGCGAAATACACGTGGTTAAGACCGTCTGGAGCCAAAGACGTGACCTTTTTCGCAAGCTCGGCAGCCGCTGGGTGCGTGAAATTGTAGAAGGTCGAATAATAGTCCAGTGTTTTAAGCTGTTCTGTAATCGCGTCGATGATTTCGGTCCGCCCATGGCCAACATTCACACACCAAAGACCGCCAATACCGTCAATCAGATCGTTACCTTCGCTGTCGGTGACATAGGCACCTTTTGCGCCAACAATGGCGGTGCGGGCGTCTTGTTGTTTCAGGCCGTGCAGATTGGCAAAGGATTGGATCAGATGGCTATCGGATGTAAGGATGTCATCGGTGCCTGTGGGGATATCTAGGGTCATTGGGATACCTTTCTGTAATCTGCTTGTTG
>CALLAV010000288.1 GCA_938001995.1 uncultured Amylibacter sp.
ACATCATCCACATCCGCAGGCGTATTTGGAGATACTGATTTTAAAAGCAAAAGTTCAGCTTCAACATCACCTGTCACAGTCACAACTGCCGCTGGTGATTGCACCGGTGTTGCACCAAAACTGGTCAGCGCAAAAGCTTCGTTCGTTACGAACCCTGCATCCAGGTCATCCTGCGTGACGGAATATTCTTGAGTACAGGTGGCGATCTCTGCCGCGTTGTCGATCAACCGCTGGAACACCCCGCCCGACGGATCAATACACGGCAATGTCGTACCTGGAAACTTGTCATCCGTGACACTGCCTGGGGATGACAAATCAGTGTTCCCTGTGTTGGTCACGTTGTAGGTGTAAACGATCTTGTCACCTAACGTGTCAAACGTGTTCACATCTGCCAACTTTTCGATCGTGACTGCAGGTGCCGCGTCCACTGGGAAACGGGCATCGTCAGTAGGTGAAACGACTGCGTCACCATCAAACGTACCGTTGGCGCTGGCAATGTTGGTCACAGAACCAAGTGCAATGTCATCCGCCGTAATTATGTAAACCGCGGTACAAATATGGCTATCACCCGGATCCAGCGTCGCAGGCGTTCCTGCACAGGTAAAGGGCGTGATCAAGTTGTCATCCACAACCGTTGCTGGGTCTAATGCAATTGTTACGTTGCCATTGTTTGTAATCGTGAACCGATAGTTCAAATCCTCAAATTCGACGAACGCATCTTGGGGATCGCCGGCTGGTTCTGCGACATAGTCTTTTACAATGGCCAGGCTTGGGTTCTGAATCGCCGTCACTGTCACGTCGTCTTGGTTTGACGTCAGTGTGGCAGTTGCCAAATCCAAACCCGTGTAGGCCTGCGCCGTGTTTTTAACGCTACCTGTGTTCACATCTGATTGCAGGATTGTGTATGTCTGCTCGCAGATGATTTGACCCGTTGGCGCGAGGTCCGCCGTGGAACAAACCAAATCCGTGCCGAACTTGTCATCGAAAATCTTGATATCGTCTTCGATTGTCACGTTGCCCGAGTTGGTCACAACGTACTCATACGTCACCACGTCGTTCTCCGCTTGATACGTGCCAAGCGATGTTGACTTCAAACGTTTGTCGAGCGTCATGGTCGATGTCTGCGTCGCGTTGATCGTTACATCGTCATCAGGTGAAGACACGGTAACGACGGACGGATCACCTGGGTTCTTTGGAACAACGGGTTGTGTTACAGTTGAGGACGCCGTGTTTGTGATGCTGCCTGCATCCAAATCAGGCTGCGTGACTTCGTAAGTGGCCGTACAATTGATTGTGCCACCTGGTGCAAGGCCTGCGCTCGGCGTTGGATCACAGGTAACATTCGGAATTTTGTCATCCGTCACTGTAATATTCGCGGTGAGTGAGATGTTGCTCGTATTGGTGACAAGGTAATTATACGTGATCTCTTGGCCAAGCGTATCAAACGTTCCAACCAATGTGGTTGTTTTGTCGATAGTCATGGAAACGGTCTGCGCAGGACCAAAGATCGTCTCTTCATCCGTTGCCATGACCTCTGTGCCTTTTTCAAGGCTTTCGCCAGTCACAGACACTTCGTTAACATAAGACCCGTCATCAACGTTGCCTTGATCCGTCGTCTTGGTGATTGTCAATGCAGACCCGTCGGCACACTGCGTCGTGGATTGGGCTGGGATCAAATCAGGCAATGTACAAGTGAACCCTACATCTGCGTCGTTCAAAATCAAATTTGTAAGTGTTACGTTGCCGTTATTGACCACAGTGAATGTATACACTTCGCTGTCGGTGGGCGCTGAAAACGCTCCATCCGTAGATTGTTTATCCACTGTCACTGATGCATTTTCGGCAGGCCCTGTAACAGTTTCGGAACCGTCTTTTGACAGGTTTGTGCCCTCTGCACCCGTCGCAGTCACGGTACCAGTATTGTTGATCTCGCCGACATCGACGTCGTTCTGTGTGGTCACATAAGACAGGACACATGATGTGTCTTCTGTCATCGGTTCAATCGTACCGATATTACAGGTTTCTGCAGGACTAAAGATGCTCGCATCTGTGACCAGCACGTTGTTCAATCGGACGTTGCCCGTGTTTCTGACGGTAAAGGTAAACTCGATGGTTTGACCTGCGGCCGTGTAAGTCGTGTTCGCAGCCTTATCGACCGTGAAATCCGCCACACGTGTCGGGCCCGGAATGGTGATGCCATTGGTTACAGGTGTCACCTTCGGGTTTGTGCCAGTGGCCAAGTTTACAACTTCGCCCGCATCAATGTCATCCTGCGTTACGCGGTGCGTGTACGTACAAAGATCGTACTGCGCATTGGGCGCAAGCGTTGGAATTGTACAGCTAAACGTCGGATCGAGACTGTCTGTCACAACCGTGTTTATCAGGGTCTGTTTGCCTGTGTTCGTCACTTCAATCGTGTAGGTGATCAGCTCATCCAAAGTCGTGAACGCCGCTTTGTTTGCTGTTTTGCTAACAGTAATTGAGTTATCAATGCCTGCCGCCGTGATATCCACATCGCCGTTGTCGGTTTCTGTGATCTGACCACCCGTTTGCGAGGTACCTGTGGCTGATGCTGTGTTCAGAATCTCTTCGTTGTCGATGTCGATCTGTTTGACCTGATAGTCGCCCGTACATGTCACCGTTTGGGTCGGCGCAACATCAGTAAAGGAACAACTTAGCGTGGGGATAAGGGGATCCGTCACAACCAGAGTTTTCAGTGTCACATTGCTCGTGTTTTGGGCACTAAAAGAGTAGGTGATGATCTCATCTTTTGACGTGTATTCCGCTGGTGGCGTTTTCGAAAACACCATGGACAGGCTTTCCACCACATCAACACTGTCATCATCCGCAGGCGAGGTGATCGTAGAGGAGGTGCCAGTCAACGCGTTGGTAAATGGGAAAGAGGCGGTGGCAGAGTTCACAACCTCGCCCGCATCCAATTCGTCCTGCGTTGGATTGTAGGTTGCCGTACAGTTGAAGAACGCATTAACAGCCAACAAGAGTGGCTGCGCCGAACAATCGGCCGTCACTTTTGGATCGTTGATAGTGATCGGATTGGTGGCCAAAGACAGTACGGCATCGCCTGTATTTTCTACGCGGAAAGTGTAGTTGATCACATCCGTTGTCGCGTCAACCTCGGTCACATCAGATGTTTTCTGAATGCTGACTGCTGGGTTAAAGTTGGGTGCGACTGTGGCCTGTGCTTGATTAGACTCCGCTACGCTTGCGCCTGACGTCTCTTCTGCATTTGCCGTCGCGAGGTTTACAACCAAGCCCGCTTCGATATCCGTCTGCGTGATAGTGTAATCCGCCGAACAGGTGTCGATCGCCCCGCGCACAAACGGAACGGCCAAACAATCAAACGTGCCGATTTTGTCATCCGTTATCGTAATCTTTGTCGCGCCCAGAACTGGTTGGGAAATGTCCACATTCCCATTGTTCTCAACTGTGTATGTATAGGTAATGGTATTACCTTCGACGAAATCCGCCGCAGTCACCACCGGTGCAGATTTTTGCAGATCCATGCTTGGGTTTTGCACCGCAGGAACCGTGACAGTGTCTTCGTTCGACTCCACCACGTCACCTGACACTGCAGCCGTAGACGTTGCCATCGCCTCATTGACAACTTCGCCACTGTTTAGATTGCCTTGCGTGGTGGAATAAGCGTCTGACAAACACACCACAGTTGCATTCGGATCGAGCGTTGTAACCGAACAGGTCACAGGCAAATTCAAGCTACCTTCAACGACCGTGTCAGTGACCGAGATGTTTTCCAACGTCACATTGCCCGTGTTCCGAAGTTCATATTCGTAAAACAAATCAATGTTTTCGTCGTCGAAGTTCGTGGGAGAAGCAGATGTTAAACGCTTTTCAAGCGTAAGACCCGTGGTTTGAACCGCAGGAACCGTTGCATCCGCCGTTCCATTCGCAGTCACACCACCCAATGTGATCGAGGTGGTGACCGTGTTGTCAATTTTCCCAACGTTCACATCAATTTGCGAAGCAGAATAGGTCGCTTCGCAGGTGATCGACGTGTTGGGTGCGACCGCGCCTGCGGGACAGGTTACGGGAATACCCAAACTGTCGGTAATTACGGGTGGTGCTGGGAAAGTAACGTTGCCGTTGTTTGTGAGTTCAATCCGATACTGAATCACGTCATCTTTTGCATTGAATTCGGACACCAAAGGCGTTTTCGCCAAGATCAAAGACGGCGCAGCTGCTGGGCCGTCCAATAATTCTTGTGCGGTGTCTGATTGCGTCACATTGTTTGGATCAACGCCATTTACCGTTGCTGTATTGTCCAATTGTGTGCTGTTTACGATCCACTCATCTACGTCGGATTGCAAAATTGTGTACGTTCCCGAACATTCCAGCGTGTTGACCGTGTTATCTACTGTCAGTGGCAACAAGCTTGCTACTGTACACGATAATCCTGGCAACATCGGATCCGTCACAACAACATTTGTCAGGGTAGTGTTACCATCATTGGTCGCCACCAGATCGTATGTGACCGTCGTTCCTTCTTCGCCAAAAGACGTCTCGCGGGCGATTTTTGTCAGGCTGATAGACGGGTTAATTGCAGGACCTGTCACCGTAACCGTATCTTGCAGCGCACCCAAAACGCCAAAATCTGGAGTCCCAAGTGCCGAAGCAATGTTTGTAACACTTTGCGCATCAAAATCTGCCTGCGTGACAGTATACAGCCCCGTACACGTTGCAGAGTCAGGGGTAGGTGTTCCCGCAGGCACATCCAAAATCGTGGTTTTGTCACAAGTCACAGAGGAAATCTTGTCGTCTGACACGCTCAAGTTTCGAATTGGAACAGACCCGATATTCGAGATTACGTAAGTGTATTCAATTTCTTCGCCAACGGCCGCGAATGTGGTTTTGTTCGCGGTTTTTTCAAGATCGTACCCAGGAGCAACCGTTACAATATCCGCGTTTGCCAAATTGTTCCCACGACGGAAATCCCAATAGTTGTCATTGGGATCGTCATCATACACCTGTGTTGTTACCTGCCCCGTGGAAAGAATGTTGTTCAACAACGTCTGGTTAGTTGTCCGAAACCAAGCCGTGTTAAAAGTGTTGTTCCCAAAACCAGTTGCGAAACCTTGGGACTGCGTGCCGCTGTTATCTGTGCGTTCTGTGGTCAAGCCTGACCAACCGCCGACATCAACGTTGTTCAGACGCAGTGTGATGTCGTTTTCATCAAACCCACCTGGTTGCGTATCTCCATCATAAGCTGAAAACCGAATATCAAGGCTGGCAATGCCACCCCCAAAGTAGTCGGTACAGGTGGAAAATCCACAATCGAGCGTAAGTGGGTTGTTGATGGTGAAAGGGTTACCCTCAAACGCGGTCGGGTTCCCATTAGAGTTAAATCCTCGGAATGCGCCCGCAGGGTTTGAGAACTGATAATATATGTTCCCGTTCAAGCCCGTGTAGACCATGACCACGCCACCCGCTTCGGGATAATCCGTGGGAAGTGTGATCGTCGAGTTTGGTACCGTCATCGTAAAAGGTGTCGCGTTGACAGGCCCTGATATGACCAGACCCGCCGCTAAACCTATTACACCAAATACGCTACCTGTTTTTTCGCTCACTGTGTTCAAGCACAGTTTTTTGAACGCCTTAAACATCCAGAGACCCCCTACTGAATTTAAAGCTTGGTATTATTACTGCTTTTGCCTTGCTCTCATAATTGAAGGTAATACTCGTTAATTTCAAGTGGGTTACCTTCAATTTTTAAAGTGACACGCTTCACTGCGAATCAAGTCACTGATTTAAAATGAAATTATTTTACAAATGATTAAAGTAGAGCTTGAGGTAGTTCAGTCTATTTTAAATGGATGATTTTCAGTTTGTGTGTTTACTTTAAGTTAATGTCTTAAATTGTTTATATTCAATTCCTTACATAGTTAAAGCAATGTAGTCAAAATGTTGCCAGACACATTAGGCATAAATGCTTCAAATTTGGTTTAGCTACTTTAGAAGTACTAATTCACGATGACCCACGTCTTTGAAAATTCAAACGCACTTGCGACACAGCGATGCGCAAATTTCAGCCAAGGACAGATAGAAACGCTGGGTTTTTTGTATCTGCATCCTATACTGACACTCAACCGACGACCGCGGCACCCAAACGATTTCTTTGCTTTCAGAACCGCGGCATCCCGATTGAGGCTACATGAAACAGACCTTTGAAACGAAAGCCACGTTCAGATTTGGCTATGGCTATGCGCCCCACCAACCACCCGTGTCGGACGTGGCAAATCTGTTAGCGCAAATCACTGAACAAGACATGGGGATCGGTCGCTACCATGGTCCTGATTATTCGACCCGCGCGGAATTGATCAAAACCTACGTCCAGCACAAGCGTGCGGTCAAAAAGGGTGACGAAAGCGCAAAAAAATTGTCCAAGCAATCCGCCAAAGCCTTGAACCAGCTTATAGCGGGTGACTTTGCCAATACGTTTTCGCGCTCCGTCTTTAGCCCGCAATCCTTTCGCGAACGGCTCGTTTTCTTTTGGGCGGATCATTTCACCGTGGTTCCAAAGAACAGATTTGCGCGAACGATTTGGGGCAACTTTCAAGAAACCGCTATTCGCCCACATATCAGTGGAAAATTTGCGGACCTTCTGATCGCAGCCACGACCCACCCCTCAATGGTTCTGTTTTTGGATCAGGACAAATCTACGGGTCCAAATTCCAAACGTGCCACATCAAAGAAGAAGAAACGGTTTTCTGGGCTGAATGAAAACCTCGCACGGGAAATACTAGAGCTGCATACGCTGGGCGTGCTGGGCGGATACACTCAAACCGACGTGCGGCAACTGGCTGAACTGCTTACAGGTCTATCTACCAATGATACGGGCCGCACCTTTCGCAAAGGCCAATCGGAACCTGGTGAAAAGACCGTTCTGGGCAAGGTTTACGGGGGTGGGACAGGAACAATGGACGATATTGAATCGTTTTTGCGTGACGTGGCCATTCACCCAAACACCGCTGCCCATATTGCGCGCAAACTGGTGGTGCATTTCGTTTCGGACGATCCAGATCCCGGGCTTGTGGACCACCTGACCAATTTATTCCGTGAAACAGACGGTGACCTGCTCGCAATTTATACCGCAATGCTCGATCACCCCGCCGCGTGGGTCGATCTGGGTCAAAAAGCCAAACAACCCTATGATTTTATGGTGTCTAGCCTGCGTGCTCTTGGTTTGACTGCGGAAGATATGAGCAAAATGAACGTGCGCCGCCAACGCGAGTTTTTTGCCAATCCGATAGAACGCATGGGACAACCAATTCTAAAGACACCGGGCCCAAATGGGTGGCCAGAAGAGGTAGAATCTTGGATTACGCCTCATGGCGTGGCTGCGCGGTTGAACTGGGCGTTGGCGATTACTCAACAGCTCGGAGCGGATCTTGATCCACGGGCCTTTGTTACAAGCACACTGCAAGAATTGGCTGGTGAAACCCTGCAATTCGCTGTCGCAGGGGCCGAGCAACGCAACGAAGGTCTGGCACTTGTTCTGATCTCACCCGAATTTAACAGAAGGTAAGTTCAATGGTTACATCTCGTCGTAGGTTCCTTACCAATTCCTTTGCGCTTGGCTGTTCGCTGGCTGCCAGCCCGCTGGTCACACCCGTTACATTCGCGTCAATTCCCACAGACAAACGGCTGGTGGTGATCGTTCTGCGCGGCGGCATGGACGCGCTTGATATTGTGGCTCCTGTGGCCGACCCGCTGCTGATCAAATACCGCCCGCGCATCAAACACAAAGACCATTTGGATCTGGACGGCTTCTTTGCACTGCATCCCGAAATGGCTGATCTGATGCCGATGTGGAAAGCAGGCGAACTGGCCTTCGCCCATGCCGTTGCCACCCCTTATCGCGGCAAACGCAGCCACTTTGACGGCCAAGACCTGCTAGAAGCAGGGATGCCCGAAGTCACCAGCACCTTGCGCGAAAGTGGTTGGATGAACCGAATGCTTGAATTGCTTCCAAATGTTGAAAAAACTACTGCGTTTTCAGTGGGTAGAGAGAACATGCTTACCTTACGTGGCGACCTTCCAACAACCAGTTGGGCCCCAGAAAGCCGTGTAGATCTGTCCGAACAAGGGCGCCTTTTGTTGGACGTTATCTTTTCCAAAGACCCTGTTTTTGCCGACGCTGGTGAAACGGCTCTGACCCTCACCGCACAAGAGATGGACGTGCGAAACGCCATCTCGGCCGAAGATGAAGAGCTGATCGAAGAGGTTATGTCAAAAACGGAAAAGAAAGCGCGTGCAGACAAAACCAAGGGCGTTGCTGCATTTGCTGCGGATCGGCTAAAAGAGGACACACGCTTTGCCACCTTTTCCGTAGGCGGCTGGGACACGCACCAGCGGCAAGATCGCACCATTAAAAAGGCCGCGAATGAACTGCAATCCGCACTTCTGACACTAAAATCCGAACTCGGTCCCGTTTGGGATAAAACCGCTGTGGTGTGCATGACAGAATTTGGCCGCACAGCCCGCGAAAACGGGACGGGTGGCACGGATCACGGCACAGGTGGTGCAATGGTCATGGCAGGGGGCGCAATAAGGGGGCGCAAAGTGTACGGTGACTGGCCAGGGCTGGACGAAGCGGACCTTTATATCCGCCGCGATTTGATGCCGACATCTGATCTACGTCGCTATGTTGGCTGGCTTGTACACGACATGTTTGGTGTCTCGCAATCCGACCTTAGCACCAAAGTATTTCCCGGCTTAGACATGCTAGATAATCCAAATTTTGTTCGATAAGTAACATTTGCAAGACACAGTAACTTACTGAATTTATTTCTTTTTTGCGGCTATTTCTGCTTCAGCTTTGCGCATCGCCTGTCGAAAGACTGGCCCACCGCGCGTGTTCAAAACCGCTTGTGCGTAGCGGCGTACCAAATGGGGTCGTCTCATTTTGATCAAGCGATCTAGCATTTCACGCTGGTACCGCTGATTGTGCAATCTAGCGCGCATCAGCGTATAAAATTTACTTACGTCTAAAGTGTCATCAACACAGCCGAGCACAACCTGTTTCAACACACCCATCCGCTGCCATAACGACGCGATCCTGTGCCCCATGAAACGGCATTTATACTTGGTCACATTGTCCCCATTGAACAGCGCCGCATGCATTGCATCAAGGCTCGCCAAAGGATCATAGAAAAGGTGTACCTTATGCGCCGCAGAAGACTGTTCTGGCCCATAAGCATATCGCGTTGAAAAATCCCGTTTCCATGCCTTACGATACCGCGTTTCCCAGGATGCCACATCCCGTGACAAGGTCGCCTGTGGGGACAACAAAACCACCGTAGCCTTAGGCGCGGACGCACTAAACACACTCGCGGCATAGGCTCCCATGGACGCGCCGTAAAACACCACCGTGTCAAACTGGTCGTAGAACCCCTCATCACGCAGCCGATCAAAAAAATCGAATACAGCCTCGTCGCGATACCATGTCCAGCCATGGGCCATCAGCCCCAACATCGACCACCCTTGAGACGTGACGAACCCATACCCCCAAGGCATGCGATCCTCTTCATCCTTCTTGATGTCATCGAGGTTTTCAAACGTTACGATAAGGGTCTTTCCCCCCTTCGCGCTGCCTTTGACAAAAACCGCTGAATGCTGTGCGCCAAGGCTCTCAAAGAAGCCGTTTTCGGACACAACAGACGCCAGATGTTGGCGGAGGTCTTTCTGCGTCATATCGTTCATCGGTTGTAACGCCTTATTTTTGTTGTTTTTTCACAGCTTCATACATCTCCAGATCTTCGCCAAACACCTTTTCGATGTTCTTGTGATCTGCCTTGGACAAGCTCTTGATCAGATCCCGACTAGACGTCTTATGCCCCAAAGATTTGCGCGTGTCCTGAATTTTTACAGTTTTCGATTTGAAACAGGTTAACACAGTTTTCTTTAACACAGCGTCAATCGTTTCAACCGTGCCAATCATGTCGTAATCTATCAGCCCCCAAGAGATTTCTTTGCTTTGCGGTCGCCAATGGCGATCCACATTTAACGCATCAGGCTCTTGCGCAATTGCATCCAGGAATTCCGATAAACTCAGATTAGTATCAGGCTTTAACCCTAGAACCTGCAACAGTTTTCCCTTCTTGGCGCCATCCGCAGCAACCTTATCAGCCCAAGCACTCACGGTGCGCGAAATCGGCTCGCGTACAACGGTGA
>CALLAV010000289.1 GCA_938001995.1 uncultured Amylibacter sp.
TTACTGGTGGATGAGCCAACCATTGGCCTTGCGCCGAAGGTTTGTCTGGAAATCGCTGAGGTGCTGCGCCGATTGCGTGGTGAGTTTGGCCTAACCGTGGTTATCACCGAACAGAACGCCAATTTCGCAATGACATTGGCCGAAAAAGTATACGTCATGGAAAGCGGCCATATCGCAGCGTCGGGCACGCCTGCAGAGCTGGCGGATGATGAGCGTTTGGCGGCGGCATACTTCGGGCATTGATCGCTCTCGCGTCTGTGTTGTGAACCGCTCTTGTCATTACACGGTATTCGGGCGAGTCTAGGGGCTACATACTCCTTTAAGATTTCAGGCCCGCCCGATGGATTCCACGCTTTTTACCTTCATTTGGAAGCATTCAAAACGCAGCCAACTCACTTTGCTTGCAGTAACGCTCGCAACATTTCCGCTGCTCTACGTCACGCTGGAACTGCCAAAAAGGATCATCAACGACGCGATTGGCGGCGATGGCAGTCCGACAACAGTTCTGGGTGTGGAGTTTGATCAAATCCAATTCCTGATGGTGCTTTGCGTCGGTTTTCTGTTGTCAGTACTGGCAAATGGCCTGCTAAAAATGCGCCTCAACACAATGAAAGGGGTTCTTGCGGAACGTCTTTTGCGTCGATTCCGTTTTCAACTTCTAAGCCGCCTGTTGCGCTTCCCGCGCCCATATTTCCGCAAAACCTCGCAGGGGGAACTTGTGTCGATGGTCACGTCCGAAGCCGAGCCGATGGGTGGGCTGATGGGCGACATGCTGTCCCAGCCTGTGTTTCAAGCAGGGCAGATGCTGACCATTTTGTTCTTTTTGTTCCAGCAAAGCATTTGGTTCGGGCTGGCGTCTGTGGCGCTGATACCCTTGCAGGCGTGGCTGATCCCCATGCTGCAACGCCAGATTAACCTGTTGAACAAAACCCGCATCCAAGAGGTGCGCAAACTGGCCGCGGACATTGGGGAAACTGCCGCAGGGGTCAGCGACATTCGTGTGAACGGTGGACTGCGATATCGTTCTGCACTTTTCTCTGATCGTTTGGGTGCGCTGTTTGGTGTGCGCTTCCAAATCTATCAGAAAAAGTTTTTCATGAAGTTTCTCAACAACTTCATCAACCAACTGACGCCTTTCTTCTTTTATTCTGTGGGCGGGTATCTGGCCATCCAAGGTCAAATCACCGTGGGTGCTTTGGTGGCGGCATTGGCAGCATACAAAGACCTGTCGTCGCCTTGGAAAGAACTGCTTGCATACTACAATCAGACCCAAGATATGGCGTTGCGTTGGGAAGTGGTGATGGAACGCTTCGCGCCCAAAACGCTGGTAGATGATGCATTGTTCGAAGGTGAGCCAGAGCATTTGCCCAGCCTGACCGGAGACATCGTTTTCAAAGACGTTACGGTGCGCGATGAAAATGACAATGTGGTCCTAGATGATTTGAACCTCACCATTCCCGCAGGTGCACGGGTCGCAGTAAAGGTCACGAATGAAGCCGCAAGCCAAGCATTTGCGGATGTATTGACCCGCGAAGTGATCCCTTATCGCGGCACGATTACTATGGCTGGTCATAACCTAAATGACTTACACCAAGCGGTGATCGGCAGTCGTATCGGATATGCCCAATCGCGGCCCTACATGTTCAACGGGACACTGGGGGACAATCTGATGTTGCCGCTCAAGCATGACCCCAAGATACCAGAGGACCAAAAGGCGGCGTTTAAGAAATTTGTGGAAGACGCCAAACTGTCAGGGAACAGCGGCGATCCTTTAGGCGTGGATTGGATTGAACCTCAAAAGTTCGGGTTTGAAAACAACGAGGCGTTGCAAGATTGGTGGTTCCAACTGGTTGTTGCCATGGGAAGCGACGAATTTATGGTGCGCCGTGCGCTGCGCACGCGCATGAATGCAAAAACCCAGCCAGAGTTGGCAGCGCTTATCGTGAAGCTGCGCCCTGAGATTGCGCAGCGCCTGAAAGCGGCTGGTTTAGACGACATTGTGTATCGCTACGATCCTAAGAAATTTAACCCCGTTGCACCCCTTGGGGGGAACCTGATGTACGGGCTGCCTGTTAGAATGCTCAAACAAACCGAACTTGCGGCGGAGGGGTCGTTTGTGCGGGTTCTGAAATCCGAAGGCCTGATCGAGCCGCTGTCTGAAATGTCGTCGAGCGTGGTTGGAAACCTGATCGCGACCTTTGGATCTGACGGCACGGGCCACCCGCTGTTTCGCCGTTTGAACATGTCAGACGAGCTGTACCAACAGCTGTCTGACATTCAAATGAAACGCCTGTCTGTTGGCAATGATGGCCTTGAAGAGAACGAGCTGTCCTTGTTGATGACCGTGCCTTTTGCGTTTTCGGCCGAGCAAATTGGCCCTGCTTTTGACGAGGATTTCAAAGAGCGAGTTTTAGACATTCGCCGCCGCAATGCTGATCGCATTTTAGAAGAACTTGACGGTCTGTTCGAACGGATCAGCGAAGACAAATACATTCCGGTAATGACCGTTCTTGGCAACGCGATCTTTGGGCGGATATCTGGCATGGCGGGTGCACGTGAACAACAGGTCGAAGACATCGTCGTTGAGATCATCAACGAACATGGTTGGCGTCGCCAAGTGGCGCAATCCATATTCGATCTGGAAATGGGCATTGGTGGAGAGAATCTGCCAGCCGTGTTCCGCGAGCGTGCGGCGGTCAGCCGTGCAGGGATCAAGAAACCCGATATTCTGATCCTTCAAGCGGCGCTCAGCAGCCACGACCCAGACAGCCGCGCCCAAATGCGCGAACGGATCGGGGCGTTAATGCCTGACACCACAAAGATTTTCATCGAGGAACATTTTAACGCCCCTGAGGCCTATGACATGACCATCGAGATTGAAAATGGTCGCGTTGATGGTGGGCAGAAAACTGTTGATTTGCGCACGGATAATGTGTCGCGTGATGATCTGAACAGAAAACTGGCGGCGATTTCAAAGGCGGAATTATTTAAGAATATCGATCTTAAAAACCAGCGTTTGCTGGCCTTTAGTGCCCAGTGGTACAACGCGAAGGCGGGGCAAACCGTTTTCCACAAAGGCGAAAAGGCGGACGCAGCCTATCTGTGCGTGTCAGGTCGGGCTGGATTGTTCTGGGAAACGGGGCAATCGGCAGAGCGGATGGTGACCGAGATCAATCCAGGCCGAGTGATCGGCGATTTAGCGGTGATCTTGGACAATGAACGTATTCTTGATCTAATTGCGATCGAAGACACGGTGTTTTTACGGCTGGGTGCTTCCGAACTGAACGCTGTCATTGAAAATGACGCGGCTGTGGCGGGCAGTTTGCTGCGCGCGGTCGGGGGCCATTTGACCAGCGCAGGGGACGCGTTGCGCCAAGCGGCCGAAGCGGGATATCTGCCTGACGGAAACCTGGACGACTAGCCGTCTTCGCCAAGGACCGTTCGCAGGATTTCGCCTGTATGCTCTCCGCATGTGGGCGGGGTTTGACGATAGGTTACGGGTGTTTTGCTGAACTTCACAGGGTTGCCGATAAGGTCCACTTTACCGCTTTGCGTGTTTGGATTTGGCATTTCGATTTTCATGCCCCGTGCGGCGACCTGATCTGATGCAAAGACCTCGGGCAAGGTATTGATTGACCCGCCCGGAACGTTGTTTTGATCCATTGCCGCTACCAGATCGTGTTTGCTGCGTTTGCGAATTTCGGTGACCAACAACGCAATCAGCGCATCACGGTTTTCAATCCGCGCGATGTTGGTTGCAAACCGTGGATCCCTAGCCAGATCGCCCCGTTCCAGGATGCCGCAAAACCGTGCGAATTGTCCGTCGTTGCCTGCGGCTACAATCAAATGCCCGTCTGATGCTTCGAACACTTGATAGGGAACGATATTAGGATGTTGGTTGCCCAATCGTGGTTGTTCCTTGCCCGAAGTAAGGTAATTTGTGCCCGCATTTATCAGCCAAGACACGGTTGTGTCCGCCAATGCAATATCAATGTGCTGGCCTACACCCGTCTGGTCGCGGTGTCGCAGCGCCGCCAGAATTGCCGTGGTCGCATAAAGACCACACACCACATCGGCAATGCCCACGCCAACCTTCATCGGTTCGCCATCAGGCGCACCTGTCAGGCTCATAATGCCGCTGAAGGCTTGTGCCAAAAGGTCATACCCTGGCTTATGCGCATTCGGTCCGGTTTGGCCAAACCCCGTAATGGAACAATAGATCAGCCCTGGATGGTCTGCACACAACCTTTCATGATCGAGCCCGTATTTCTTTAGCCCATCCGTTTTAAAGTTCTCGATCACGATATCGCAGTGTTTGGCCAAAGCGCGTACTTTGGCTGCCCCTTCAGGCGTTGCAATATCGAGTGCGACAGACCGTTTGTTGCGATTGGCCGACAGGTAATACGCGCTCTCCGCTGTGGGTGTTCCATCTGCACCAGTCACATAGGGCGGCCCCCAGGCGCGAGTGTCATCGCCGAGCCCCGGCTTTTCGACCTTAATCACATCCGCACCATAATCGCCAAGCAATTGGGTGCAGGTCGGGCCCGCCAAGATACGCGACAAATCAAGCACGCGCAGCCCTGCCAGTGGACCAGTTGGGGAGGAGTTTGGATCAGACATGGCACGGGCCTCTCGGTTTTCGTTGCATTTGGATACGTCGCAGGCCCACCAAAAACAACGTTTGGGGCGACTGTTTCAGCCAAAGTGCCGCAAAGTTTATCTACGAAGCCGAAAGGGTGGAACGACGCACGTATCGCAGTTGTGTTCTGGAATCGCCTGCCATAGATTCGTCAGTAATGATGGTGTCCCGATTTTTATATGCAATTTTTTGTCTGCTGCTTTTGGCGCCTCAAATGGGCTATGCGCAAGACACCGCGCGGGAGTTGGAAATTGGTGAAACTTCGGCAGAGTATGAACGTTCCATCCGATTGCGTGGCATCCAAAGTGATGTGCAGTATTACGATCCAAACGGGGCGGCGCCTAGTTTTGAAACCAAAGAAGAACCCAAGCCGATAGAGCGGAACAGCGACGGAACGACGGTTGAATTTGCTGAGTTCAATTTGCCCTTGGTCCTGATCACAGGCGCCGTCTTGTTTGGAATATTGTTCCTGTTCTTCAAATTTGGCGGCGCGTCTTCACTGGTGCTGCGCAATGAAGCGGAAAACGCAAAGCGGGATAAGTCGGCGGCAGGACGTGCCAGAAAATCTGCGCCTGTTGATATGCAATCCTTTGAAGGTATCTTAAACAATCCGGACCGCCAGCAAGCGCTAATCAGTCTGGCGCAATTGCTGATCTACAAGGCTGTGTCGGCCAATGATTTATTGCTGCAACGCAGTTGGACTGCGCGCGATGTGTTGCGTCGCATGCCCAAGAACAGCCGCTATTTGCCAGAGTTGAGCGAGTTGGTTTTGAAAGGCGAATTGGTGCATTTCGGTGAACGCGATGTCAGCGAAGAAGAGTTCGCCGACTA
>CALLAV010000290.1 GCA_938001995.1 uncultured Amylibacter sp.
CCAAAACGACACGACGGGCCGAAATCTTTTCACCTTTTGCGGTCGTTGCAACGATTGCGGCCTTGTCGTTTTGAAGGGCTGAGACCTCTTGCCCCAAACGCACGGCCCCTTGCGGCAATCCCTGCGCCAGTCCGTCAATCAACGTGGCCATTCCCCCTGCCAGCCGATACGACCCCTTCATCGAGGCATAACCACGCCCGCGCTGCACTTGCCCGCGCTCGTCTTCAAAACTCAGCTCACCCGCTGCGAACTGATTAAACTGGCTTAGACCAAAGCGATCGACCAGCGCGGCCATACGGGGTTGGCCTGGCCAAAACCACGCAGGCCCCATATCGAACGCCGCACTGTCACTGTGCGCCGCTTTGATCCGCCCACCAAGACGATCTCGCGCCTCTAGCAGGGCAAAATCACACCCCTCAGCATGCAGCGCATCCGCGAGTTTCAGCCCCGCCAATCCGCCGCCAATGATCAAAACATCCGTGTTTAGCATTGCTCGATCCGCCTAGGACGCTGGCGGTTTGGCATGTGGGATGTGGCGTAGTTTCATCCAAACCCGAGCGCCTTTTTGTCCTGCCTTGGCGCGCAAAACACTGCCCTCTGGCAGGCGCAGCCAGCCACCGCTATCAAGCGTGTCACCACCTTCGCTAAATCCACCATCTAGAACAAGAAACTCACCACCCTCTGGCAGATCCAGCGTCACATCTGCATTCGCATCCCACAGTTCCATACGAACGGTTTCGCGTGTGTCTTGGAACAGGGGCATCACAGAAACACCCGCACGGCCCCTTGCGGGCACGGCTTCCATCTTGGTCATGTCGATCTTTACCTGCGTGCGGTCGTTGGGATCAAACTGCCACAGCTTGACAAAGATCACACAGCCAGGCGCAGACCCAGGCGTATGGGCAGATGTAGGAGGATTGCGAATGTAGCTGCCCTTTGGAAAATCACCGTGTTCATCTGAAAAGACACCATCAAGGACGATAAACTCCTCCCCGCCCGTGTGGGTATGTTCTGAAAACGCACTGCCCGCCGCGTAGCGTACGATGGTTGTCGCGCGGGCCACTTCGCCGCCGATCCGATCCAACATGCGCCGATCCACACCCGGCATCGGGGATTTCACCCAATCCAATTGCTCGGAATGGACCACCACACGTTCAGAAAAATCTGCGTTTAGTTCCATGGTTTGGTTCCTTTGATCCGCCTTATAATCTACCTATCATTAGGTAGGCAAAGTGCACACCGAGAGTCAACCGCCAGAATACACAAACTCCCCTTCTCGAAATTCACAGTTGAATGATGCAGCTTGCATAACGTATGCATTAAGACGCGAGGCCGCGCGTTAACGAAGGTTGCCCCATGTCAAAATCCAACACGCAAACCGCTGTGGATGAGCTGCGAAGCCTCATCTTTTCGGGCGAACTGCCTGCGGACAGCAACCACCTTGAAGGCGAGCTTGCAGAGCGTTTGAATATGTCGCGCACCCCTGTGCGAGAGGCGACTTTGATCCTCGCAGCACAAGGGTTGTTAGAAGTGCGCCCGCGAAAAGGTGTTCGCATTTGTGCGATTTCAACCAAGGACATGCACGAAATTTACGAGGTTCTGAGCGAGTTGGAATGCTTGTCCGTCGTCAATGCCGCACAGGCTGGATACGGGCAAAACGACTTGCAGGTTTTGAACGCCTGCATCGACGATATGGTTTCCGCACTGGCCTTAGATGACCGCGAAGGCTGGGCGCGTGCGGACGAAGCGTTTCATGCGGAACTGATTGATCTGGGCGGCAACACCCGCGTCAAAGCCATCGCGCAAACGTTCAATGATCAAGTGCGGCGTGCGCGGAACCTCACGCTGTATATGCGACCTTTGCCGACCAAATCGAACGACGATCACCGCCAAGTCTACGACGCGATCCTTGCTGGGGACGAAGCGCGTGCCCGTGCAGTTCACCAAGCGCACCGCTTGTCATCGCGCACCTTGTTGACCAACCTGCTGGAACAAAACGGCCTCCGCCGCATCTGATCAAAGGACGACCCATGCCCCACAAATCGCATACCGCTGTCATCGGCCTCGGATCTATGGGCTTTGGCATGGCGCAATCTATATTGAACGCGGGGCATATGACTTATGGCTTTGACATCGCGCAGGCCCAGATGGATCGCTTCAAATCTGAAGGCGGTTCAACAGGCACCCTTACCGAAATCGCGCCCACGCTAAACGCCGTGGTCTGCGTCGTCCTCAACGCTGCCCAAACCGAAGACGTTCTTTTTGGCGCCAACGGCGTCGTCCCACTCCTCCCCGCTGGGGCCATCGTCATTGCTTGCGCCACTGTCCCGCCCGAATTCGCCCGCCAAATGGAATCCAAATGCGCCGACCACGATGTCTACTACCTCGACGCGCCTATTTCTGGCGGCGCGGCCAAGGCCGCAAACGGGCAGCTTTCCATCATGGCCGCTGGCACGCCAGACGCGTTCGCCGCCGCCAAACCCGTGCTTGATGCCACTGCTGAAACCGTCTTCACCCTTGGCGATGCAGCAGGCGCAGGCTCCGCCATGAAAGCAGTCAACCAACTCCTCGCAGGGGTCCACATCGCCACCATGGCCGAGGCGCTGACCTTTGGCATGACCCAAGGCGTCACCCCCGACAAATTTGTCGAAGTGATCTCCAAATGCGCTGGCACGTCATGGATGCTTGAAAATCGCGCACCGCACATCGTGAACGGCGATTACACGCCCCATTCCTCTGTAAATATCTGGCCCAAAGACCTTGGAATTGTGTCCGACATCGCCGCCTCCGCTGGCTTTGACGCCCCGATCACACAAACCGCGCTCGCCCAATTCAGGGCCGCTGCTGAAATGGGGCTCGGGGGCGAGGATGACGCCGCCGTTGCCAAGGTCTACGCAAAACAAGCAGGCCTCACCTTGCCAGGAGAAGACGCATGAAGCTCGGATGTATCGGCGATGATTTCACAGGTTCGAGCGATCTGGCCAACACGCTTGCCAAAGGCGGCATGCGCACCGTTCAATACACAGGCGTGCCATCAGCACCCGCTGACAGTGACATCGAAGCAGGCGTCGTCGCCCTAAAATCTCGCTCCAACGACCCTTCTGAGGCGGTCGCGCAATCCCTCGCCGCGCTCGAGTGGCTCCGCGCCCAAGGTTGCACACAGTTCTTCTTCAAATACTGCTCTACCTTCGACAGCACACCACAGGGCAACATCGGCCCTGTCGCAGATGCCTTGGCAGACGCGCTCAACGCGCACCAAGTCATCGTCTGCCCCGCCTTCCCTACGACAGGCCGCTCCATCTATCAGGGTCACCTCTTCGTCAACGACGCGCTTCTGTCAGAAAGCGGGCTGCAAAACCACCCGCTCACCCCGATGACAGACCCAGACATCCGCCGCTGGCTTTCCCCACAAACCAAATACACCGTCGGTCACATCCCCGCCGCCGATGTTTTCGCAGGTGAGGCTGCGATCCGCGCAAAACTACACTCCGAACACGATGCAGGCCACCGCCTCATCGTGGTTGATGCCATACGCGATGCCGACCTTATGGAAATCGGTCGCGCCGCCGCCGACCTGCCTCTTATCACAGGCGGCTCAGGCATCGCACTCGCCCTACCTGCCAACCACGGCTGTGCCGGCAACACGACCCAATGGCGCGGCCAAGCGGGCAAAATCGTCGCGCTGTCTGGCTCCTGCTCCAACGCCACTCGCACCCAAGTTGCCCTGCACGCTGAAACAAACCCAATCTTTGAAATCAAAGCCGCAGATGTGATCAACGGCACCGTTACCGCACAAAACGTCGCCGACTGGCTCATCGCAACAGACGGCATCCCACTGGCCTATTCATCCGCTGATCCAAGCGTCGTGAAACAGGTCCAAACCGAATACGGAACCGAGGTCGCCGCGAGCGCCATCGAAACCCTTTTCGCCGAAACCGCCCGCCTCTGCGTCGCAGCGGGCATACCCAAAATCCTCACCGCTGGCGGTGAAACCTCTGGCGCAGTGGTCGAAGGCCTCGCGCTCAGCACCCTCGAAATCGGCCCAGAAATCGACCCGGGCGTCCCCGCCCTGCGCGCTTCAGAAACCCTCACCATCGCGCTTAAATCAGGCAACTTTGGCGCACCCGACTATTTTGCCAAAGCTGCCGCTGTGCTATCAGGTGAAGCATGAGCGAAACGCACCTCCGCGAGCAAATCTGCCTTCTAGCGAAATCCATGTTCAATCGTGGCCTCACAGGCGGCAGTACGGGCAACATTTCCGCACGCACCGAAGACGGTGGTCTCCTCGTTTCCCCCACAGGCACCAGCTTTGGCCGCCTCGACCCTGCCCGGCTGTCTCGCTTTGACGCAAACGGCATCCATCAGTCAGGCGACGCACCGACCAAGGAAATGCCGCTTCACGCAGCCTTCTACGACACGCGCAGCACAGCAGGCGCGGTCGTGCACCTCCATTCTTGCCACTCTGTCGCGCTCTCCCTTTTGCCCGACACGGACCCCGATAATTTCCT
>CALLAV010000291.1 GCA_938001995.1 uncultured Amylibacter sp.
CCGCGAGCCTTGTGATCCACCCATCGCCAAAACCGACATAGGCCAATCACCTGGCGCGATATATCCCGCCCCAGCCCGTTCCAAAATCGCACCGCGCACAGGGTTGCCGATAAACGTGCCTTCAACACCATTTGGCAATTCTGTCGGCCAAGTGCCACAAGCCACCGTGTCCACACGTTTCGCCAGCAACTGGTTGACCCGCCCCAGAACACCGTTCTGCTCGTGGATCAATCGCGGCGTCTTGGACGATATCGCTGCCAACATTGCAGGTAATGCGGGATAACCACCAAAGCCTGCCACAACCGCGGGCGGGTCTTTACGCATCCGGCTCCACGCGGAAAACGCGCCACCAATAATGCGAAAAGGTACGCCCAGTTTGGCAGTCAAACCACCGCGTGCAAATGTACCTGCGCTTACAACTTCAACCGCGACCGCCTCAGGAAACCCACCTGTATACCGCGCACCGCGTTCATCCGTGGACAGCTTCACACGCCACCCACGCGACAACATTTCCTCGGCCAGCGCTTGAGCTGGGAACATATGCCCGCCCGTACCGCCTGCCGCAATGATTAACAACTTACCTGTCATCTGACCCTAATCCTGCTCTGCTTTCTGCTCCGAAAACATCGCTGATATCGCCCTGTGGACGGGTTCGCGTAAAGGCCAATAAAAATCCTAGGCCAATTCCCGCCGCCACCAAGGACGACCCGCCATAGGACACAAACGGCAGGGTCATGCCTTTTGCAGGCAACAGCCGAACAGCCACGCCCATATTGATCAGGGCCTGCATCCCAAACATCGCCGCTAGACCTGTGCCTGCAAATCGAATGAACGGGTCCCGTTCGTGGATCAACCGCAAGAAAGAGCGAACGGTCACAATCATGAACAGACCAATGATGATCAGCACAAGGATCAGGCCATATTCCTCGGCCGCCACCGCAATAATGAAATCCGTATGCGCATCTGGCAGGGACCATTTCACACGGCCCTCGCCCACACCCACACCAAAGAAACCACCCTCTTGGATCGCATTCGTGGCATAGCCAATCTGTGTGCGCGGGTCGATTTCAGGGTTCAGATACCCATCAATCCGCCGTGCAAAGTGTTCGGATGAATTATACGCCAGCACACCCGCCCCCGCCACACAGCCCGCCATTCCTGCCAGTAGCGTCATGGGCGCACCGGCCACGAAATACATGATCAACCATGTGGCAATCAGCAGGCTCGCTTGCCCGAAATCAGGCTGCATCGCCAACATGAACGCGATCAGGATGGTCACCATAAACGACATCCGCTTGCCAGGGGGTCCGCCCACTTCAAAACTGGCGGCCATTAGCCATGCTGAAAAGACGATAAACCCGGGTTTCAAAAACTCGGACGGCTGCACCGATGCAAAGCCAAGCGAAATCCACCGCGTTGCGCCTTTGCCAAAATCCGTGCCGATAAAGGGCAATGCAATGATCGCAATCAAACAACACACAAAGCCGAACACACCCAAACGTCGCACCATCTTGGGTGACAACATCGATACCAAGACCATGGTTATTAGGGCGATCGTGCCAAAAAACAACTGTTTGTAGACGTAATAGAACTGGGTCAGGCCATTGCGCTCTGCCAGTGGAACCGAGGCCGCAAGACCCAACAAAATGCCAACCATGAACAGCATAAGGATCGCCGACAAAGCCCATTTGTCCACGGTCCGCCACCATTTGGGAAGAACTGGCTCACCGGGCTTTGATGCCACAGTGCCAAACACCATCTCCGTCATGTGAAATGCCTGCCCTTAAAAACCTGCTACGCTTGCCTTCTCCCGCCACCTCTTTAATTGGGCAGTCGTGGATTACGGGTCAACATAAACACACTGATTCGAAAATACTAGAACTGATTCGCGCAGGACGTGCATCTCTGATCCCAGTACATCTCTAATAAATTCTTGACTCAATTCACACCTGCACCCAAGAATTGAGCATATTTATTTATTTTTTATCGGAGATTGATTATGCGAACCTTCGTATTTGCTTTGTTATTGCTTGGGTGCAGCGCTGTTCCAAATTCTGACATCAGCGTTCAATACAAGAACGAGGCCCGCAAACTCGGCCTTAATCCCGTCTATCCGCCCCGCGAAGAATTCCAGATCGGCGATGTTTATGTCTGGGCACGGCGCAAAGGCGGCCTCGATCAAGAGGTCACAGCCTATATGGGCAGCGAGCACCGCTTTGTTCACGCCGCCGACCGTTTTATGGCGGATCGTATCGTGTTTCAGGAAACAGGCGCGAAAGGCAGCGGCGGAAAGCAATCAGATTTGTTTGGCAAACGCCTGAACCAGCGCAAGCAGCAACCAATCACCTCCCTACCCATCGCAGCCTTTCCATCTGTGTCAGGGGACGCAGGGTTCAGTGGCGGTGTTGGCATCCTGAAGGCCCTGCAAGCCATCGGCATTGCTGGGGGTGCGCGCACGCAGGTTACGCTCGATTTCAACGATGTGCGCACCTATTGGGTCCCTAAGATTGAAGCCGTGAAAGCCACAGGTTCTGACCCCGTCGCTGCGCTCGCCAGCTTGTACCGCCAGAACCCGCAGGGCTATTTGCGCCAGATCCTCGAACAGAACTACCAGCGCAGCAAATTGCGGGTTACGGGCCAATCCATGTGCGACGCAGACCTTGAATTTGGTGTGTCGGTCGTCAGCCGCGTCTACTTGACCCGCTCGATTTCCTACACCTACCGCAATGGACGCATCGTCAGCGCGGGCATCAAACGTGCCACAGTCGGCAGCACCTTGTCTGATGTGCCAGCAGCGCCCGCTGTGAATGTGAACATCAGCAACGGCGGCGAATTGGAATCGAACGACGCACAACTTTCCGCATTGCAATCGCAGATCGACGCGCTGTCCAAATCCCAAGGCGAAGGCGAAAGCGTTTCGTTCCAAACATGGGATGCGCGGGGCATCACCTTTGAACGCACTTACGATCGGCCTGTGTCTATCGGTTGGGATGGATTCGAGTTTAGGGACCCTCAAATCGACGCCCTGATCTGTCCAAACTTGGCGTTTCAATA